>CAYSYZ010000018.1:472-22756 GCA_964435205.1 uncultured Desulfovibrionales bacterium | reverse complement strand
GAGACTGTGATCAGGACGGTCCCCTCAAAGGGGAGTACCTGTTGCGTGGCCTCCTGGGCCCTATAGTAGGCGAGTCCAAAAGAATCGGCCAGTCCCAGGACCTCCCCGGTGGAGCGCATCTCCGGTCCGAGTATCGGGTCAACCTCCGGAAACATGTTAAATGGGAAGACCGCTTCTTTTACGCCATAGTGTGGAATTGACCGATGCTTGAGGTTCAGTTCGGATACCTTTTTGCCCAGCATGATCTGGGTGGCAAGACGGGCCATGGAAATACCACAAACTTTTGAGACCAGGGGAACGGTTCGCGAGGCGCGGGGATTGGCCTCGAGGACATAAACGGTATCATCGGCTATGGCATACTGGATGTTCATCAAGCCCACGACATTGAGCTCTACGGCGATTTTTCTGGTGTATTCGTTGATTGTATCCAGGTGCTTGGCCGGGATGCTGATGGGTGGGATAACACAGGCGGAATCGCCGGAGTGGATGCCAGCCAGTTCGATATGTTCCATAACCGCGGGAACAAAGGCATCAGTACCATCGGCGATGGCGTCCGCCTCGGCCTCAATAGCATTTTCCAGAAATTTGTCGATTAGAATCGGCCGTTCGGGTGTAACATCCACTGCTACAGAAAAGTAACGTTCGAGCATTTCCCCGTCATGGATCACCTCCATGGCGCGTCCGCCCAGGACATAGGATGGCCGTACCATTAAGGGGTAGCCTATCCGTTCGGCGATATTGAGGGCCTCCTCCAGAGTGCTGGCCATGCCGGATTCCGGCTGAGGGATGTCCAGTTTGCGCATCATGTGGCGGAAACGGTCCCGGTCCTCGGCCAGGTCAATGGCCTCCGGCGAGGTGCCGATGATCTTCACTCCTGCCCGGGCCAGCTCGTTGGCGATGTTGAGAGGGGTCTGGCCACCGAACTGCACGATGACGCCTTCGGGCCTCTCCTTTTGGTAAATACTCAGGACGTCTTCCACCGTAAGCGGTTCAAAGTAGAGCTTGTCTGAAGTGTCATAATCGGTAGAGACCGTTTCGGGATTACAGTTGACCATAATGGATTCGTATCCCTCGTCTCGCAGGGCGAAGGCTGCATGGACACAGCAGTAATCGAATTCAATCCCCTGACCGATGCGGTTTGGTCCTCCTCCCAGGACCATGATTTTAAGCTTTTCGCTGCGCGGGACCTTATCGGTAGCATTATATGTCGAAAAATAGTAGGCGGCATTCTCTACACCGCTTACCGGGACGGGTTCCCACCCCTGGACGGCTCCTAACTGGGTGCGCCGCCGTCTGATGTCCACCTCCGGAACATTGAGGATTTGCGACAGGTAGCGATCCGAAAAACCATCTTTTTTGGCCTGGACCAGGAGCTCATCGGGCAATTCCTTCCCCTTATACCGTAGAAGCTTTTCCTCGACGTCCACAAGTTCTTTCATGTGCTGGATGAACCAGGGTTTGATGCATGTCTTGGCGTAGAGGGTTTCTACGGTGGCTCCCTTCCGCAGTGCTTCGTACATGATGAACTGGCGTTCGCTGGAGGGCTCGGTCAGGAGGTCCATGAGTTCCTCCAGCGAGCGGGAGTGGAAGTCTCTGGCGAAACCAAGACCGTAGCGGCTGTTTTCCAGGGAACGGATGGCCTTCTGCAGGGCCTCTTTGTAGGTTTTTCCGATGCTCATGACCTCTCCGACGGCCCGCATCTGGGTGCCCAGTTTATCTTCGGCTCCGGCAAACTTTTCGAAGGCCCACCGTGGGAATTTTACCACCACGTAGTCGCCGGATGGCGTGTATTTGTCCAGGGTTCCCTCTCGCCAGTAAGGTATCTCGTCCAGCGTCATTCCAACCGCCAGCATGGAAGAGATGAGGGCAATGGGAAAGCCGGTGGCCTTGGATGCGAGGGCGGAAGACCGGGAAGTTCGGGGATTGATCTCGATGACCACGACCCGGCCGGTTTTGGGATCATGGGCAAACTGGACGTTGGTCCCGCCAATCACCCGGATGGCTTCAACAATGTCATAAGAATATTTCTGCAGTCGCTTCTGGAGATCAGGATCGATGGTGAGCATGGGAGCGACGCAGAATGAATCACCAGTGTGAACACCCATAGGATCCACATTCTCAATAAAACAGACGGTAATCATCTGGTTCTTGGCATCGCGGACCACTTCAAGCTCCAGCTCTTCCCATCCCAGAACCGACTCTTCCACCAGGATCTGACCCACGGGACTGGCTGAGATGCCGCGGCTGGCTATGGTGCGTAGTTCCTCCACATTGTAGACCAGTCCCCCACCGGTCCCGCCCATGGTATAGGCCGGGCGGATGACGACCGGATAGCCCAGGTCAGCGGCTATCTTTTCCGCATCTTGAACACTGAAGGCCGGTGCGCTTCTCGGCATTTCGATGTGCAGCTTCTTCATGGTATCCTTGAAGGCGATTCGGTCCTCGCCGCGTTCGATGGCGTCTACCTCAACGCCGATGACCTGGACATCGTATTTCTCAAGGACACCCGCCCGTGCCAGTTCAGCGCAGAGGTTCAGGCCGGTCTGGCCCCCAAGATTGGGTAGCAGGGCATCAGGCCGCTCCTTTTCAATGATCTCTACTATGTTCTGGAGATTGAGCGGTTCAACGTAGGTCACATCGGCCGTACCCGGGTCGGTCATGATGGTTGCCGGATTGGAATTGACGAGGACGATTTCATAACCCAGGTTACGAAGTGCCTTGCAGGCCTGGGTACCGGAGTAATCGAATTCGCAAGCCTGGCCGATAATTATCGGCCCGGAGCCGATAATCATGACCTTCCTGATGTCTTCACGTCTTGGCATAGGATCTCCTTCTAACTTTGAGCATGGAGTGTGTTTAAGGGGGATAGAATCAAGCGCCGATTGCGACTGCCGGGAATATAGGGAAGACTCGGTCCTGTGTCAAGCTAAAAACCAGGGACTGGATACGATTCACTTTTTTCTAATCTGCTAAGCCTCATCCCTATGAGTCGCACCCTCTTTTTAAATTCAAACCGGTTAAAGCAATCAAATGCAGCATTGTTTATCTCCTCCCATGAATCGGAGTGCGTATAAAGGGTTTTGGACCGGGTATGTGTTTTAAAATCCATAAACCTGACCTTTACCGTAACCGTCTTCCCCTTATAGCCTCTTTGCTTTATGTCCTTAACAACCTCACGTGCAAGTCCCACCAGGATTTTCCCAAGAAACTGTCTGTTAGCGATATCCTTTTGAAAGGTTATTTCTCTGCTTGCCGATTTTGGCTCCCAGCACGTGATAATTGGGCTCAGGTCTATTCCCCGTGACGTCTCATAGAGATATTTCCCATAGGATTTGCCGAAGTTCTCAACCAGTTTATCCAGAGGGATGGAAGCAAGCTCGCCTATTGTTTTTATGCCCATGCCTTCCAGATATGCACTGTTTTTTGGTCCAACTCCCGGGAGTTTTCTTACGGGTAATGGCCATATGATAGTCTCCATGTCTTTTTCTGTGATTATCGTAAGGCCGTTTGGTTTCCGGAGGTCGGAGGCAATTTTTGCCAGCAGTTTGTTGGGTGCGATCCCAATAGAGCAGGTGAGCCCCGTTTCTTTTTTGATGCTGTCCTTTATCTGGTTCGCAATTTTCTCTGGTGGCTCAATGACCTTTGATATATCAAGAAAGGCCTCATCAATTCCCACATCTTCAATCATCGCGTCGAATTCTTTGAGAATCTGTTTAATCCTCTGGGATACCCTTGAGTACTCCGTGTAGTCGACGGGGAGGAATATGGCGTCAGGGCAGAGTCTGTATGCGGTTCTCAGGGGCAGGGCAGAATGTATGCCGTACTTTCTTGCCTCGTAGGAGGCAGTGGACACCACGCCCCTTTTGGTGGGGTCTCCATTTCCCCCGATCACCAGGGGTTTACCCCTTAATTCGGGGTGTCTTTTTTGCTCAACAGAGGCAAAAAAGGCATCCATGTCTATGTGGAGAATTCTTCTCATGTAAATTCATTTTGACCCTGGAATAAAGTCCAGTGATTGGCATATAATTATCTATAAGCAGGTATCAGCCTTCTCTCTGACCAGTTCACAAACGGCCTGAGCATGCAGGTCTCGAAGCTGGAATTAGCTAACGATTACTAATCGTTATTCAATTTACTATATTAAAGTAACAGTCGCCACGATTTTCGTGCTAGAATTTTTCTAACGACCAAAGGTTGAAAAAGAGGAGCATGAGATGCCGGAAATAAGACGAGACCCCTTGACCATGTCGTGGCGGGTCATTGACACAGGATTTTTTGGAAAAATAGCCGATGACTCCATAGAAACATGTCCTTTGTGCCCGGGTCATGAACATTTAACCCAGAAGGAAATCTATGCCATCCGGCCCAGAGGTTCACCGGCCAATTCTCCCGGTTGGTCAGTCAGGGTGATTCCTAGCGAAAACCCTATCTTGAAATTAAGCACGATAGAAAGAACGGCGAGGGGAATGTATGATCAGATAAGTAACAAAGGGGCCAATGAATTGGTCGCCGTCACACCGGTGCACGGCAAGAAACTCTCTGAATTCGCACCGCAAGAAGTCGCCGATGTCTTGCGGGTGTATCAGCAAAGGATTCGTAATCTCAAAGAAGATATCCAGATTAGAGAGGTATTGATTTATCACTTTGAACCTAGTGATAGAGGACACGCCCGCTCCCATGTTTTTGGACTGCCGGTAATTGATCCTCGCCTAGGACGTATTTTGTCCAACTGTAGAGAGCACTATGATTCAAAAGAAAGGTGTTTGGGTTGCGACATTATAACTGAAGAGAAAAGATTTAATACCAGAATAATAAAAGAAAACGATGGCTTCATAAGTTACGTTCCCTATGCCCCCAAAAGGGACTACGCAGTCATTATTATGCCAACAGAACACTCTCCCCGCTTTGAAGATTATGTCTCCGGCCAGAATATTTATTATCTTGTTGATTTAATTCTGGATGTTTTGAAGAGATACAGGGCTCTTTTTGATTGCGTCTCATGGAGTCTTGTGTTGTATACAGAACCCAACATAGCGAGAATAAAGGAGGAATGGATACATTTGTCCGGATATTCCCACTGGTTTATCGAATTTTTACCTTTTATTACCAGTAATTTGACAAATTTTCACCTCTTAACAGAGATGTGGACTACAGTGGACACCCCGGAAAAGCAGGCAAAACTTCTCCGCGAAGCGGAATATTAAGCCCACTCAAAGAGAGTGGTCGCCGTTAGCCGCAGGGCAGGGACAAACCAGTCTGTTTTACAGACGGATTTTACTTTGATATGATAAATGCGCTCTGCCAGTGCTGCCCGGCCATTTCAGCCCCTGTCCCTCGGCATTCGGGCCATTGCCATGTCGAGGAGAAAATAGGCCTGCTCCAGGTTGTCAAAGGATCGGTGCACCCAACGACTTCCCCAGTAGAAATTGCAGCTTGTCTCGGCCGCCAGAAGGTGATCGTAGGCCTTTATGATTAACTGGCGCACCTCTTCTGGGTTGTTAACTTGCTGGTTCCTCTCCTCAAATACCCTTTTCACCTCCTGGTAGTAGGCGCTGGCCTTGGCAACTTCGTCCCAGCCTCTTTTCTGAAGGAGCGATCCGGTCCACTGGGTAAAGTCTCCACCCCAATGGTGTCCCGTATTCCAGGCCCCCGGGTGCACCTCCACTTCTTCTGTCGGCGGGAACTTTGCCAGGTATTCACTTATGTGAATGGGGGTAAACCCCAGCGTCCCCTCCCGGTATCTGTTCAAAAGGGGATGGTAGAAGTAGCCCCAGAAACCGCCTTCTATGTGCGCGGTGCGGAACCATCCGCCATTCTCTCCATCGGTCCAGGTGGTCACTAAGGCCGGGAAGTCACACCACTTTGTCCTTTCATAAATTTCATGTTGAAACCACCCTGGGTCGAGGCCCGATTCCTGAGCATCGGAGAGTTCCCGGTCACGCGGGACCACGATGATCTCCTCACCATCGTAGCGGGCAAGGTACGGCCGGTAGCGCAGCTCTTCCCAGCGCATCTCCCGTTTCGGTTTAATATACCAGCAGTCCACAATCACATACCGGTACCCGTGGCGTTTGAGCATGGGGATCATTTCCATGCAAAAGCCCATTTCCGGGGGCCAGAATCCCGGGAATTGCTCCCGTCCCAGGAGATGGTGGCCCAGGCCGATCCACCAGGAGGTCTGGGCATCCCAGTCCGCAGGCGGGACCAGGGGATACACGGGATGATAGAGACCGGTTCCGACAAACTCAATATTCGACCTCTTATAACGATTCAGAAAGTCTTCGATATCTACTACATCGTTGAAGGTTTCCCGAATTCCGGGGTCTTCTAGCTGTTTCAGGAGGGTACCGGAAAAACTCATGTGCAGCCGGGCAACATCTTCATACCCTTCCAGCATGCGCGTAGGGCGATCGTAACACCACAGAATCTGTCTTACCTCCCATCGCTCGGCTGAATTATGCAGGGCAATGAGATTTCCGGGGGGCTGATGCATGTTGAGCCCCAAAGCATGATAAATTTCAGCCATAAACGATCCTCCTCTTGTTTGTGGTTGACGTTTTGCTTCGTACTGCCGGGGCCCTTATCAAATCAACTTAACAATGTGCTTAGCGATTTTGAGAAGATAGACTCAAGAAACAGGAAGCAGATTCAACGGGATTCTTTTGCCCAGGATGGCGACGGACTTTGACCTTTTACAAATTCAATGGGTGACATATTTCACCCGAAAGATATCTCCCTGGGAAGAAGTGTCGATCCGATCCGACACTATGCCGGCTTGATAGTGATCTTTTTTGCCTCTTCCTTTTTGGGTAATGTAATCTTAAGGATTCCTTTTTCGTAGCTGGCCTTGATGTCTTCACTTTTGACGGAAACAGGAAGACGTATGGAACGGAAAAATGCCCCGTAGGAACATTCGATACAGTGGAAAGTTTCTCCTTTTTCTTCCCTTTCCTGTTTCCTTTCTCCTTTAATCGTGAGCATGTCGCCTGATAGCGAGATATCTATATCTTTGGCCTCCATCCCGGGGGCCTCAACCTTAATGACGACATTATCTTTGGTTTCCGAAACGTCGAGTAAAGGCTCCCATTCCGTGGTCACTGGTTCGAGTTCAAAACGCCGGGGGAAAAAGCCCTCCCAGATGCGATCCATTTCTCGTCTTAGCCTGTCTAGTTCTCTAAATGGTTTCCGCGGAGTTAATTCAAACATATCTCCACCTCCTTGCACTTTTTTCGATTAACCGTTTCCTTCCCAGGGATGAGTATCAATATCACTAAATAATATGTTAGGGGTTCCCTGTATTCGCAGTCAACCATTTTATTGGTTAGTGGAGCATTTGGGTCTGGGCGGTTATGGAGTTAAATAGAGTACTTCGTTAGAGCGGTAAGAAGATTATTAAGCCTTTCCAGCGTGCTTACGGGCACGTCGAACGACCTTTCGCCTGCAAGCAGTCCCTAGACACTAATGATCAAAGAGTCCTCTTAAAAGTCAATATCGCCGTTGTCATCATTACGACTGTAAAGGCTGAAAGAAAGACGATATCAGGGAAAAAGTTCGCCAGATCCGCGCCCTTAAAAAGAATGGATTTCAAGGCATGAACCGCATATGCTTCAGGATTTATCTTGGCAAATGTCTTAAGCCATTGAGGAAAACTTGCAATGGGGTAGACTGCACCGCTCGGGAAAAAAAGTATTACATTCAGAAATCCGCTCAATATCCCGACAATCCTCGGATGCTTCACCCTGCCGAGAATAACAAACATCAAACTCAACAAGCCGAGGGTGGTAAGAATAATGACAACCAATATATAGCCAAACTGTCCTATCCCGTTTGAAAGGGAGACACCGGTTATAACCATGCTCACTGCAAATATCAAGACTGCAACGATGGTTGTAATGGACAGCCCACTTATGATAAGACCGGCTACTATATCTGATTTGGAAAGAGGCGTAAGCAAATAACTCTCATCGATACCCAGAAATCTGTCCATGACAAGATTAAAGGCCCCTGTAGTCAAGGCCCCAAGGAAAATGGCCATAATCACAACGCCAGGAACAAGGGACTGAAAATAATCCACCTTCCTGTAAACGTCTATGTCTCTAAGGGATGCCTCGTCGGCCTTTTCTCTTATAGATACATAATCCGAATTCATTGATCTAAGAGCACCATTTACAGCATTCCTTATGGCCTCTGCAGATATGCCGTCTGTATTATCAAGGAAAAGTCCTACCTCGGGCCTGCTCTTCAAAACAACCCTCTTACTGAAATCAGGGGGTATAATAAGTTCCGCCTTATATCTTCCCGTCCTCACCCCATCAAAGGCATCTTTTTGATCTTTGGCAGTAATGATGGTCAAGGTCCTCGGCCCGGCCTCAATAGCCCGCAAGTTTTCCATAAGGCTCCTGGCATAAGGGCCTGCATCCTGGTTTACTACAACCACCGGAAGTGCCTGGAGTTTGCCCTGAAACGAATTTCCCAGGATTACAAGGTAAACGATGGGCATGAGAACGCTCATTGCAAGCACAACTGGATTTCGCCTGAATTTCTTCAAATCCCTTTCTATGACTGCGAGCAGTCTTACCATCTCACTCCTGCTATTTTCTTTACCTCCCCCATTTCTGAGGTATCCCGGCCCCGACAAGCAAACTCACCTTCTTGACCTCTTCTTCCCTTATGGCTTTGCCGGTATAGTGTATGAAGACATCCTCAAGGGATTGCTCGTGGAGAGTTGCAGATAGAACTTTTCCTCCTGAAGACCTGATTTCATCTATAAGCACAGGAAGGTTTTGTGCACCATCGTCAACGTAGATCCTTATGCTGTTATCTTCAATATTAACCGTGTGTACAAACGGCAAATTCTTTACGCTGGCGATAATACCTTCTGAAAGATTTTCAACTGTCAGATAGACTATATCATTCCCCGGTATCTGTGACTTAAGGTCGGCAGGGCTTCCAATGGCTATTATCCTCCCAGAGTCAATAATGGCCACCCTGCTGCATAGGGCCTCTGCTTCCTCCATATAATGGGTCGTCATGAAAACGGTCATCGAATCTTCTCCTCTGAGCTTTCTGAGAAAATCCCAGACAACCCGTCTGGACTGGGGGTCAAGTCCAAGAGTCGGCTCATCTAAAAAGAGTATTCTGGGCTTGTGCACAAGAACTCTCGCAATTTCCAGCCTCCTCCTCATACCGCCTGAATACGTTGCAACAAGGTCATTTGCCCGTGCCTTCAGGCCAACCATCTCGAGGAGATAGTTGATCCTCTCTTTCCTTTCCTTGGAAGCGATGTCATAGAACCGCCCATAGATGTCCATATTCTCGTAGCCTGTGAGATCCAGATCACTCGTCATTGCCTGTGGAACAACTCCGATTTCGCGCCTCACCGCATCCGGCTTTTTTGTCACATCGCAGCATGCAACCATGGCAGTCCCGCTTGTAGGCTCGATCAATGTCGTGAGCATTCTGATGAGGGTCGTCTTTCCGGCACCATTCGGACCAAGGAATCCAAAAATTTCTCCCTCCATTACATCGAAACTCACATTATCTACCGCAGTAATCGGTCCGTATTTCTTTGTTATACCGGAGACCTCAACGGCCTTGTTCCTTTGAACCATTTTTTATCCTTTTCGGTATCTCTACTTCGACGGTCATTCCCGGCTTTAGCACTCCGGCTGAATCCTTTACAGCAATTTTGACTCTGAATGTCTTTATGTCCTGCCGCCCCCTGGTCACATCCCTTTGTGTGGCAAACTCGGCATATCTTCCTATCACCGTAACCTTTCCTTTAAATACCCTCCCAGCGATTCGTTCGGTTCTGATAACGGCCTCACTGTTGAGCGCAACATTGTCAATCATGGTCTCATCTATATCTACCCGGACATAGAGATTGTCCAGATCAACTATTGTTAACACTGCCACGCCCGGAGTCACCATTTCGCCTTTCTCCAATGCCTTGAATACGACGGTCCCCGATATAGGACTTGTTATTGTCGTATCAGCAAGCTTGGCCCGGTTATATGCTAAGTTGGCCTCCGATTGCCTGAGACTCGCCTTGGCCGACTTTAGCCGGCTTTCGGTCATGCTTAACTCTGCTACAGCAGCGTCCCTTTTTGAATACGCCGCTGTGAGTCTTGCCTTTGAAGAGGCATAATTTGCAACTGCTGTATCATAATTAGTAATACCAGCGTCAAGAGACTGTTTTGAGATCACTTCCTGTTTATAAAGTGCAATTAACCTGTCCATCTGCCTTTTGGCCTCTTCCGTCTGAGCCCGGACTGCCTCCACATCTGCCGCGGCACTTATAATGTCTGCTGCGGCGCTTGCAATATTTGCCTTCGAAGTCTCGATTGCCGACCCCGAAACCCTGACTTCGGCCTTTGCCTTCTCAACACCGGCCAGTGCATCCTCAACCGACGCCAGGAGGGCATCATTTTCAAGTTCTATGACCGTATTCCCTGCCTTGACAACATCACCTTCTTCGCAGCATATCTCTGAAATCCTGCCTGGTACTTTGGTGGAAATATTGACTTCTATCCCTTCAACTATCCCGGTTGTTCGGATAGATTCAGACCTCCTGCCACTTTTGGCATAGAAAAAAATCAAAACTGCAGCCAGCATTACAAAGATGATCGCAAAAAAAACGGATAACCTCTTCATACGTCATCGTTCACAAAATCGCTCACCATCGGATGGGCGTTAGTAAGGTTTTTGACATGCTTTTCGTATCATAATGTTTTGACAATTTTAGATATTGGCAAGGAGTGTTGAGAATTTGCCAGCGTCAATTGCTGCAGATTTATTGTACCAATGCTCCGGGACATGAAAGTATGAAACCCCAAGTGTGGTCTCCAGACCTACGGCGCGCAATCGAGGAGCTACTTGGCCATCCCAGCAATCCCGAGGTTACAGAAGAGCTTCGGTTTAGCTAAAAACTTATAATTTTATGGCGTCCTCTTTTTGCCTCCCCTTTTTACCTTTTGTCATGTCTCTATTATGTCCGAATGCTGCTTATCAGAAATACCGCCCACCACCTCGCCTTGCCCCACCTGGTCTTCCTCCACCTCGACGGCCTTCAGCGCGAGGGCGAGCCTCATTGACGTTGAGCGGTCGTCCCTTTAACTCTTTGCCGTTCAGGCTTTCGATTGCGGACTGAGCTTCAGCTTTAGTGGGCATCTCCACGAATCCAAATCCTCTTGATTCGCCACTGAACTTGTCCTTAATAATAGTAACGGATGCGATCTGCCCGAAGGCCTCAAAAGCCTGTCGCAAGTCCTCCTCGGTGACCCCGGGTGACAAATTGCCTACGTAGATATTCATCCTGACCCCCTTTTTATCCTGAATATTTATAACTAAGTTTCACCTAACATTATATATTATGCAGACTCTACTTTTTTGCCAACAACTTAAAGTATCATAAAAATCATACAAAAGTCCAAGTCTTCTTTTTGTTCCTTCTTTTTGCTCCAAACATACCTGTCCAGCTGCGTTTTGTGGTGAGAGACAAGCCTTCTCCCGCGCTACTGGAGTTCCTGGCAAATGACGTTGAGTATGTACACGCAGGTATTTCAAGCTTGGGCGGCGATCCATCACGCTTCTACTCGGGTTGTGGACTTGAGTGGTATCCAATCTTGAATGATCTCGATGTACGCCGAGGGCTTGCGGATAAGCTTGTTGAAGATGTCATCTTACGTCCTGAAGAAGACCGCCCCTCCGAAGCCGAGCGGCGAGGCTCGTTAAGGAGTATCTCCATATAGGCCATTACCAATAGTACTGACAGGATCCAAAAATAAATCTTCCAGCCCATACAAGGCGCCTTTAGCCAACCAAGGAATTTGAGTAAGATTATAGAAGTCTAATGAATGACGTGGCAAGGAAAAATTTTTAAGAAACCCTAGGTAGGTATAGAGATAGTTACCAATTTAGTAATGGAGAGGGGATGGCAAACATATCGAATCCGCGGGACGCCTTAGGTAGTTCAATAACTCCGGCCAGGGGTTTTCTTCGGTAGTGCCGATGATCTCCAGGGAAAGCTTTATGAAATCCCGTAATACATGATAAACGCGCAGGCTGAACAGCTTCAAGCAAGGTACTGTCAAAGCCGCCCCCCGGAGGGCAAGGTTCTAAGCGGCGCCCCATGTGCTATCCTATTTGTTATATTCTTGACAAATACAATCGACTTAGTTTATTAACTTTTGCTTGAGGTGCTCATTTCGAGCTTAATAGGGAATTCCGTGGGAATCGGAAGCGGGCCCGCCGCTGTGACCCGGCCCCCAATGATGATTGGGGAAGCGTTCTCTTTGGCACATTCTCCAAAGTGGGGGATTAACGTCACTGTTCTGTCACTTTAAACAGAATGGGAAGGCTAGCCAAAGGGCCGGGAAAGCCAGAAGACCTGCCTAAAAAGAGAGTGTGGCGAGACTTTGGAAATGTCTCGGTCTATAGCTTCCGTGGCACGAAGCTATAGCCAGTAAGTTTTGAGGATAAAAAACGGATATCCTCGGGCTGTTTTAGCGGTCCGGGGATTTTTTTTTGAGAAAAGTAACTGCAATGAAGCGTTTGCTTTTACTATTGTTTTTTATAATTGCCTGTTCACAAGAATCTCTATCGGCTTTTGCGGAAGAAGAGGGGGATGGCAACGTTATAAAGTTGGAAGAAATTGTGGTGACCGCCACGCATAAAATGAAGGTGATCGACACCCCTGCCAGTATCTCCATTATCACTGCAAAGGACCTGGAGGAAATGGGAGCAAAAAATATCTCTGAGGTCCTTAAGAAGATTCCCGGGGTCATTGATAAAAGCGCCAAAGACGATGCCATAGCCATACGGGGCACGCAGAGTTCCATGGCTGGAGGACCCGTAATACTTATTGATGGGGTTCCCCAGAAGATAGGTGATTACAGGTATGATCAGTTTGATTTTATTCCTGTCTCTCAGATAGAACGTATCGAGGTCTTACGCTTCGCAGGAATCGTCTATGGCCCCGGCTCGGCAAGAGGGGTAATCAATGTGATTACCAGGGATGGGAAAGGGGATAAGTTTAGGGGAGAGGTCAAAGCATCTTACGGTTCATGGGAGACTTATGATGCATATGCCACCATTTCCGGCGGTCTTGATAGGTGGGATTATTTTGTAAATGCCGCTTATTTCAATACCGGTGGCTATGAGGAAGAGAAACAGGATCGGTCATCAGCACTTTTGAAATTGGGCTATAACCTGTCAGACCAAACCCGTATCGGTATTCGCGGCAACCTTATAAGGAATGAACATCACACCGCTTACGGGTTGTGGAAAAAGAAATGGCAGATGGAGCATTACCGGCGGAATATTCATTTCCCGAAAAGCGAGACCGACCCGACACTGGTATGGCACAGTGAAATGGAACAGGATATCTCAACCATCGCTCTTGAGTTTTGCCGAAAGGATGAGGAACTGTTTTTGAATTCAACCGCCTCCTGGACCGGTTATGATGAAGATTACAGGGACATGCATGAAAAATTCACCAATCCGAAGAATGTTTCTTTTGATAATAAGAATCAGGACCTCTACACCTTTACCATTTCAGGCGGGTATAATTTTGATTTCGGAAGGCTCGGATATACACCTTCTTTTGGGATTAATTTTGAAGAGATAAACTTTGACCAGGAACGACTGTATCCCAATGATCCGGGCAAAAATACTGATAAGTATAATTTTGACATTGATGAGCGTCAGTATGGCCTTTTCTGGGATAATGATCTTCTTTTTGGACAAAACTGGGGCCTCAAGATCGGCGGACGTGTGGATAGGGCAGAACTTAAATTTGAAGACAAGGTACCGACCAGGGTTGACCAGGACGAGACCCTCTATGGCTGGTCTGTTGCCCCTTCTTACCACTTCAGTGACAGGGCCAGCGTATATGTTTCTGCGGGAAGAAATTTCTGGTTTCCCACGCCTCGTTACTATGCCTGGGCCGCGGAAAGGGGAGATGACGTGAATCGTCCGGAGGATCTTAAGCCCGAGGAGGCTCTTACCTATGAACTGGGGTACAGGCATCGCCTGCAGGAGGCTCATAACCTTGCGATTACCGGCTTTATTACTGAATACAGAGACCGGTTCACTGACATTTATGACGACACCGGTGCCTGGAAGGGGATGAAAAATATCGGGGAGGCCAGATACAGGGGTGTGGAGTTAGAGACGGATGGGAGACTCGCTTCCTGGCTTGGCTATCGGCTGGCCGGAGACTATCTGTCCGCAAAGTGGACCAGGGGGTCCATGGAGGTCTATGAACATCCGACAAATGTGCGAAAAATATATGACCTGGATGGAAAATATATAATCGGTGTACCACGTTACTCCTGCATGATAGGCATTGATTTCTTCCTCCTGGAAAAATTCAAGGTCAGCCTTGATTATCACTGGAGTGATAAAAGTTACGTGGATTACCTGAACCGGGTTGAACAAGGCGCAACAACCACCGTGGACTTCAATGTCTCTTATAAAATGGACGAATGGAAATTCTGGGTGCTGGGAAAAAATATATTTGGTGAAGAGATTGAGAGAGTTATCAACCCGACAGGCAGGCTTACCGGGGCTAACGGCGAATACGATAGCGCCTATTATGTCCAGGGCGGACGGTATCTTGAAGTGGGAGTAAGCTACAAATTCTAAAGTAAATGGTAAAAAGTCTCTATTTATTGCGTGGAAAAAGGAGTTATCAATGACAGTTGCCGAACAGTTATGGATAGCCGGTGTTTTAATGGCCTTTGGTATTTTCGGGGTGAAAGTGGGCCTGGGACTTGGCGCCCTGTTGTTCAGCCAGCAGGTCACAACCAGCCGGAAGATCATATGTTTGTCCGGAACTCTTTCTACCTATCTGGTTCTTTTTGGAGGTATGTTCTTTCTGATCACCCATTTCCGCCTCCTTAATTATCTGGACAGATTTATGAGGCTGCTCCAATATGGTATGTGGACCCACCTGGCTGTGGCCCTTGGTCTTTTCCTCTGGGGGGCGAGGCTGATACTGAAAGGGCCATCTCAATCCTCAAGACATAGCCACAGGGCCGGGCTTCTCCTTTTGTTGCCCTGTCCTGTTTGCGCCACAGTTGTACTGCTCAACCTTTCCATGGCCTATACCATGTTTTCATTTTCTCCCCTTGAGACGACCCTTATCCTTTTTGCCATCTTTACGCTCATTGTTTTAATGGTGCTCGGTCTGGTCTTTCCGTTCAGGAAAAAGGTGGCCCTGGAGACTTCTTTTTTAGGAACGGCTATGGTGTTCATCGCCCTTTATTTTCTGATCACGGTTACAATTTCACCCCTTTATCCGGAGATAAGGGCAGCCTTTCATATGGCCTGTTCCAACACCGCGGTAAAACCAGCGGATATGGAGGATACTGCCCTCTTTTTTGTTATATTCCTTACCCTTGCCGGAATGGGCTTTGTCAGGAACTACTTTTTCAAAGGAGTGAAAAGATGAATATCTTTCCTGCATTACAGGCCGTGCTTTATGCTATTTCCACGGCGCTTCTCTATCCGGTGGTCATTCTTTTGATACTTTTAAGTATCTGGCTGGTCATTTACACGGGTGGATTTTTTGCCGAGTGGATCAAAAGAAAACAGTATCGCTCAGATGGCCTGCTGGCATCTTCCCTTGAATTGATCCGGAAAAATCAGGGACTGACCAAAGAACTGAAAGACAACCTGCCAGACCACATCTGCAGGTTTGCCCAGGAAATGTCTCTTCTTCTGAAAGACAACAGGATGTTTCAGGAAGAATCGATTGAAGACCTGCTTCAGAGAAAAGAAGCTCTGCTCCTCAGGGAACTGGACAGGATTCGCATGGTGGTGCGTATCGGCCCGAGCCTTGGTCTGATGGGGACCCTGATTCCCATGGGCACTGGACTGGCAGGATTGACTCAGGGAAACATGGCCCAGCTTTCCGCGAGTCTGATTCTGGCCTTTACCACTACGGTGGTGGGATTGGCATCAGGGGTGAGCGCTCATTTCTTTTCCGTTATTAAGCAGCGATGGGTAGCTCAGGACATACGCCATATGGCGCTAATAAGCGAGGCCCTGACCAGGAGATAAAAATGAAATATTTGAGAAAGATCCGGCAGCGATTATCAGGATATCGACCGGAAGATCCTCTGCAGGGGGTATCCAATCTTTTTGATGTGGCCCTGGTCTTTATTGTGGGGCTTTTTCTGGCCCTTATGAGCACTTACCAGATACTCGATTTTTTCAACCCGGAAAGTGAAATCACAATCATGAAAAAATCCGGGGGTGAATGGAAGATCATTACTAAAAAGGGAAAGGAGATCAAGGTCAGAAAGATTACAGACCGCAAGGTGGGCGGGATGGAAGGCTTGAGGCTGGGGACCGCCTACCAGTTAAAGAACGGGCGTGTTATCTATGTGCCGGAGTCAATGGAAGAGGAGAAGGCCGGTGAACGCCAATAGGATTATATTGGGCGTCGTATTGCTTTTCCTTTTCTCATCCGCTGCGCTGGGCAGCGCTGGAAAAAAGGAAATCCTCCTTTTGATCGGAGACGGGGATGCACTGATTACAGCCACGGCCCTCAGACAGCTCAGGGCCATGCCAAAAATTAAAGGCCGTTACACCTTTAAGTTTTTTACTTCCGGGGAGGCACGCAAGGGGAAGGTCTCAGGTAAAGATATCAATGAGGCAGAATTTCTTTTGGTAGATTTCATGCATGGAGAGCTTGTGGACCTGGCGGCCCATACCCTGGCCAACAAAAAAACACATATCTACAGTCTTCGCTGTTTGCCTCTGTCCGAACCAATCAAGAAAGCAGGTTTCGAGGTTAACCCCGCTACCGAGAAATATTTTTCCCCGGCCACCGTGGACAATATCCGGAATATGATTCTATATCTCCTTCACACCGGGGGTGAAGACATAACCTATCAAGAACCCTTTGTCCTGCCGGATTCCGGCATATTTCACCCTGATGCAAACCAGGTCTTTTCTACCTTTGATTCCTATCTCACCTGGTATAAAAAACAGGGCAGGTACCTACCTCATAGCTTTTGGGTGGGAATAACCACCTTTCAGACAGGCGCCATGAAGGAGACAGGCGGAATAGAGAGAGAACTGATTTTGCGACTGGAAAAGGAGGGGATCAACGTCCTCCCTATTTTTGGTCGTCCGCCCTATTACCGCTCTATAAAAGATTATTTTCTGGATAAAGATGGAAGGCCCAGGGTGCATATGATCTGCGGATTTTCCTTCAGGTTTCTCCGCGGCTTTCCGGAAAAAACAGAAGCGCTTCTAAGGAAATTGAATGTACCCATTTTCATCCCGCTGACTGCAGATGCCATTACCATCGAGCAGTGGAAGAAATCTCCGCAAGGGATATCTCCCATCCGGGTTGCCTGGCAGGTCTGCGTCCCGGAACAAAATGGGGCTGTCGAGCCGACCATGATCGGAGGAAAGACCCCATTCAGGCTCAGGGATATCTCTGAAATAGTCTACGATAACGTCTCTCTTCCGGAACAGATCGATTTTCTGGTTAAAAGAATGAAGGCCTGGCGCCGGTTGCAAGCCGTGCCCAACTCATCAAAAAGGATCGCCATCCTCTACTGGAACCATCCTCCCGGCAAACAGAACGTGGGAGCGAGTTATCTCAACCTGTTCCGTTCCATAGAACAGATCCTGGTCAGGATGAAAAAAGAAGGATATGCCGTCAAAGGTGAACTCCCTTCTGAAGAGGTCCTGAAGCAAAAAATACTTTCAGGCGGCAGGAATGTGGGGTCATGGGCGCCCGGGGAACTGGACAAACTTATTCAAACAGGGAGTGTAGTCCGGATACCCATTTCCGAGTACAAAAAATGGTTTTCGGAGCTGGACCCGGCTTTTCAGTCTGATGTGGAAAAACAGTGGGGTCCTCCGGAGTCGTCAAGCATCATGACCAAAGACGGGCAGATCATCATCCCGGTTGTGGATATGGGGAATGTCGTTGTTGTCCCCCAGCCGTCCCGTGGTTTTACCGAAGACCCTAACAAACTTTATCATGACGCTAAGCTGTATCCCCACCACCAATACACGGCCTTTTACCTCTGGTTGAAAGAGAGATTCAAGGCAGATGCCATTATCAGCCTGGGAAAACACGGTACCCACGAGTGGCTCCCAGGCAAACAGATCGGGCTCTCTGCTGCCTGTTCCCCTGACATGCTGATTCAGGACATTCCTAACATCTATCCTTATATTGTGGATAATATCGGTGAGGGGATCCAGGCCAAGCGCCGGGGAAGGGGTGTCGTTGTCGACCATCTGATTCCTTCACTCAAAAAAGGCGGACTATACATGGAATACAGGGAGCTGGCGGCCATAATCGATGAATACCATGATGCACTAAGTAAAGACGCCGGGCTTGCCGGCAAGAAGATGAACCGGATACAAAAGTTGATCAGGAAGCTGGGATTGGATCAAGATATTGGACTGGCTAAACTTGATGCAAAGGCTGTAGAAGAGGTGGAGCACTATCTGATCGAGCTGCAGGAAAAATTTATCCCCTATGGACTCCACACCTTTGGAGTCTCGCCCCGGGGGGAGGCCCTTGACGACCTTGTTGCCGCCATCGGGCAAAAGAGTCCGGAAATAGGGATAGAAGATATTGCCGCCAACCTGGCCTGCTGCGGTTGCAATGAAATGGATTCTCTCCTTACGGCCCTTTCGGGCGGATATGTGTCGCCAGGGAAGGGGAACGACCCGGTGCGGAATCCGGAAGCTATTCCTACTGGTCGGAATTTTTACGGTTTTGATGTGAACAAGGTTCCTTCCAAAGAGGCCTTTGCCCTTGGACGAAAATCAGCCGAGGAAATGATCAGCATGTATCGGGGAAAGCACGGTTGCTTCCCCGACAAGTTGGGGATCATCCTCTGGAGTACTGAAACCCAGCGAAACGAAGGAGTCAATGAGTCGGCAGCCCTTTATCTCCTGGGAATCCAGCCTGGCTGGGACAAGAAGGACCGGGTGGTAGGGCTCACACCCGTTCCGGGATCCGTTCTGAAAAGGCCCCGTATTGATGTATTGATCCAGGCATCTGGCCTGTACCGGGACTCATTCAGCCAGGTTATCAAGTTGCTGGACAAGGCCGTCCGTATGGCCGGTTCCCTGAAGGACGTGGAGAACTTCGTGGCCATCCACAATCAACGGATACGGGAAACTCTTGTTAAAAAGGGATATGATGAAAAAGAGGCTGAGGACCTGAGTCAGTCCAGAGTCTTTGCGCCCATGCCTGGGGCCTATTCCCATGCCCTCCAGGAGTTGATACCGAACAGCGGGGTCTGGAAAAACGACCAGGAGATTTCCGATGTCTTTATCCATCATTATTCCTACGCTTACGGCGACAAGGTCTGGGGCAAGCCCCTTAAAAGCGCCTACAAGAACAACTTGAAAGATGTAAAGGTCACCATGCACAGCCGTTCTTCCAATCTCTACTACATGCTGGACAATGACGACATGTTTGCATTCCTGGGGGGGCTGTCTCTCGCCGTTAAAAGCCAAAGCGGTCAGTACCCGGAGGTCCTGGTGTCCAACCTTCAGGATGGGAAGAGAGTAAACATGGAGAATCTTGCCAAATCGATCGGCAAGGCATTGAGGACCCGCTACCTGAATCCCAAGTGGATCGAGGGACAGAAAAAGGAGGGATATGCGGGGGCCTGCCTGATGGATAAGTTTGTGGAGCACCTATGGGGCTTTCAGGCGACCACCTCTTTTGCCGTTGACAAGAGCCAGTGGGAGCAGATTTACGAGGTATATATCCAGGACAAGCATCGGCTGGGGTTGAAAGAATTTTTTGACAAAAATAACCCCTGGGCACGGCAGTCCATTTCAGCCCGCATGCTGGAGGCAGTCCGTAAGGGGTATTGGGAGGCGCCTGAAGAGATAAAGAAAAACCTGGCGCGAGGGTATGTTCTTGATGTTATTGACAAGGGTGTTGCCTGCTGTGAACACACCTGCAACAATCCCCAGTTCCAGCAATTCGTGACCAATATCATATCCCTGTTCGGCCTGCTTACTCCGGAGCAAATGGACCAGTTCAAGACGGTCCTGGCCAGGGCCACGGGTAATACACCGGAAGATGCGGTAGCAAAACAAAAGGCGGTCCGGGAAGGCCTGGCTAAAACCATCGAAGAAATCCGGCGCGAGGAGAGAGTTGTAAAGGCCAAAACAGAGGGAAAAAAGATCGAGGGCTTTGAGATGGTGGAAGAGAAAAAAGAGAAAACGCAGATTACCGCCTCAGGCGCCTCATGGGTAATTATGGCGGTTGTTTTTGGTATCCTTGCCCTTTTGGGTATGGGATGGCGGAGAAAGGTTTAGTTGAAGGAGGAGCGCATTTCCCTTCCACCCCGGGCGGACTGCGGAGAATCTTCAATCCGTTTATTTGCCCGGGTCGAAGCCCTGTATTTGGCAGGGCGCCATGTGGCTGAAAAATAGATAATGACTGTTGAGCGTGATAACATACTACTATCGAAGATCCCGGGTGGTTCATATACGGCAAACGCCTCGGGCGAAAAGCATTGAGGCGCATCTACAATAATAGAGAGTAGATCAAATGGGGACGTATCAACGCTTTCCGGCCCCTGGCTTTACGCCCTTTGATCCCCGGGCGCTGGCGAAAGAGACCGAAAGGATAATAACCAGGAGCGGCCCGGAGGGACTGGAAAGGGAATATACGGATATTTACTCGGCCCCGGTCTGTGGAGGCATAGCGACCGCATATGCGGTGGGGGCAGTGCCAGGCCTCCCCGGTCTGCGGCTTTTGAGTGCTGGATTGTTCCTGAGTCGTGTTCCGATGCCAGCTTGTCTTCACTCCCTCAGCTTCCTCCACAGGGAAGCCAGGGTGTAAATGGGGCAGAATCTTATCAATACCTCGCAGGAAGATTCCGCCAATCAAGAAGACGAATGTGGGGGACGGTCATGCTTTTATGCAATTTATCATTCGACCAGATTTAATTGACTGTCGAGAGCTAATCTTTCTCCGCGCGCTACTGCCCGACTGGCAGAAGACTGAACCATGCCCAGTAATTTGCCAACAGCAGTACCTTTCATCCCCAATTCCTTAACACCCCAGTAACATACTAGGCCCCTGGCCATTACTCGCTGTGGCTGTTTGCCAGGACTCAGAATTTCCTCCGGTTTCATTTCAAAGATTTTCGCCACCCGCTCAACCACTTTGGCTAAATCAAAACCTTGCGCTTGAAACTGGTAGCGCCGCTCCAGGTGCTCATTTTGCTTATTCAGCACTGATGACACAAAATCGCTGTCACCAAGCATCCGTTCATCACCCTTGAGATGAATTCGTAGCTTACGTAAAGATGTTAATGCCTTCCAACCTCCAGCACTCCTTATCAGGCCACCTCCCGCCAGTTCTGGTCGCTTGCCCATGACAATCCCTTCTTCAACAAATGCACGGTAGTGTTTGCGAGCCGATGAGACTTTTTTGCCAAATAAGCCCAAAACCATATCAATGGTCTGCCAATCGTTTTTCCTTTTACCCATCAAAATGCTGTGACCACAAAATCGATAACTGTCTAGTTCTTCGAGCGACCTTACCAGTTTTGCCCGCAAGGGATTTAGATGGATATAGCGGACAAGCTCTAGCAGATAGGGGTCTTCCTGACACAATATGGATTTGTAACGATTCTGAAAAAGATGACCATGGCGGCGGTGTCTGCGGTTGAAGCTTATAGCATAGCCGGTGAGCAACTTTCTCATAACAGTGGCCACAGGCACATGGCCTGTTCTGAGTAGAAGATGAAAATGGTTCGGAATCAGTGCCCAGGCATAACAGGGCGTTGCGGTTCCGTACAGAATACGGCCCAGTCGCTCGATAAAGTCTTCATAGTCGGTATTATCCCGAAAAATTCTGCTGCGCTCAATCCCGCGGCAAATAATATGATGCAGGGCGTCAGGGGCGTCTATACGAGCTTTGCGTGGCATGTTTAATACCTATATCACAAATAATAAAACAAGAAAAGCATATTTACATGACCGTCCCCTTTATCCTTTCCAAATTTCTCATTATTCGATTCTGTGCTTCTGGAAAATTACGAATCGACTGCATCATCCTATCGGAAAGCTCTCGGCGGTGAAAGCGAGGTTCTTTTGCCATTTCATGAATGGCACTGCGTCCTCTCAGCGGGGAAGCACCATCAATTGTTCCGTCAAGAGTGTTTTGGCATGTGGTTTGGAGAAGGCTATCCCAATGGTAAGAAACTTTATCAGCTAATTTTTTTCTTTTATATATTTCTGATTCAACAAAGTCTTTCCATTCCCCTTCGC
>CAYSYZ010000018.1:0-462 GCA_964435205.1 uncultured Desulfovibrionales bacterium | reverse complement strand
AAAGTACCTATGAAATGTTCGTTTCTTGATTCATCATAATTTAAGAAATAGTGGGCTAATAGATCTTCTTCTCCACAGTAGCACAACATATCGTATTTTTTAATCGCATTAACCTTTGCAGTCAGATATGACGAGAGATCGTAAAAAGTATCTAATTCTGAGAAAATAACAGGAAGGTTATGGCTGTCAAAAACATGGACAGGATTTTCTTTTTCCATGTGTATCATAAATGGCAAAGGAAGATCAGGCGTTCCGTTTGCGTAGAACATGCCAAGGCTGCCATAAATATTAGAATCAGAGAATTTTTCACAAGCCTCTTTTGCACCATGTGCAACAATGATTTTGTGCACCACCATTTTATTCTGATTAATGTCAAACGGAAAAGGAATTGTTAAATCATTATTCAGAAATATTTTTCGTCCGCTTCGAATATAGCGTTCCGCACCATGAGCTGTGCGGATT
>CAYSYZ010000017.1:11953-23523 GCA_964435205.1 uncultured Desulfovibrionales bacterium | reverse complement strand
TATCCGCCGCAGGCGGGCCGGAATGACGTTAAAAGCGGTTTTTGGACTTTTTACGAGACCATCAAAATTGGATGTTGAAACATAACACGGCCGATGCTGGTTTCTGACAGGCTGGGTTAGGGTTTGTCGGCTTCTGCTATCTGGAAGGGAAATTCAAATGTTGCGTAAGAAGGCTCCATATCTTTTTCTTTCTATAGCTGTATTTATTTTTTTTATTTCGGTGATGGCTTACACAGCAATTCAGCCCGTGACAACTCCTCCTGATTCCAGGCTACTTAAGACGTCTTTCCCTAAGAATGAAAGGATTGTCTACAAGGTTACATGGTTTGGGATAAAGGCGGGAGACATCACGTTCATGGTAAAAGACAGAGGTAAGGACAAGTGGCATATTCTTGCCGTGGCCAGATCATCATCTCTTTTTTCATTATTTTATCCCGTGGAAGACATATTTGAGACTGAGGTTTCTGGCCCGGAAATGCTTCCAGAGTGGATAGTAATACGCCAGAAAGAAGGTAAGTACAGGAGCTTTAAACGGGTGATGTTTGACCAGTCAGGCTTGAAGATTGTTTATGAAAAAGACGACGAGGAAACGGTTACTTATAGTATCCCTAGGCCGGCGCATAATGAGATTTCGTCTTTTTTCATAATGAGAGTGCTACCCATGTCTATCGGTCGTTCGGTTTTTGTGGAGACCTTTGCCTCCAGAAAGAGCTACACCGTCGAGGTAAAGGTCCTGCAGAGGGACCGCCTCCAGACAGGACTGGGGGAATTGACTACCATCAAGGTAAAGCCTGTCCTGCTCTTTGAGGGGGTACACGAACGGACAGGTGACGTATATGTGTGGCTAACCGATGACAAACGCCGCATCCCAGTTCAGGTAAAGGGTGCGATTCGTATCGGGTCACTCGTGGCCAGACTGGCAGGTTGGCAGGTATTCGAATAGAGAAGATATCCGAGTTGCAAATTCTATTTTATTCAGTTTGCGCGATGATTTTATTTTGTATCTCTATAAGTTTTTTTATCCCTTGTGTAGATAGTAGCTTCATTTTTTCAAACTCTTCAGTGGAAAAAGGCCTTTTTTCTGCTGAGACCTGGATTTCGACGAATCTCCCGTCGTCTGTCATGACGAAATTAGCGTCCACTTCGGCCTGTGAGTCCTCATCGTAGTTTAAATCAAGAAGAATTTCGCCTTCTACCACTCCTGCGCTTACGGCTGCTATATTGTTCCGTATAGGAATATCAGCGATGTTGCCCCGCCTGTGAAGAAAAGCAAGAGCATTATAAAGGGCCATGTAGGCGCCAGTAATAGCTGCTGTTCGTGTTCCTCCATCAGCCTGGATGACGTCACAATCGACCCAGAGAGTTCGTTCCCCTAGAGTCGAAAGATCAACCGCAGACCGCAATGAACGACCGATAAGGCGTTGGATCTCGTGAGTCCGTCCACCTATGCGACCTACGACCGAATCTCGCGGGTTGCGTATGGCGGTAGCACGGGGGAGCATTGCGTATTCAGCTGTGATCCATCCTGCGCCTCTCCCTTTAAGGAAGCTCGGCACCTTGTCTTCTACGGAAACCGTACAGACTATCCGGGTAGCTCCCATTTCAATAAGCACTGACCCTTCGGCCTGGGAAATATAATTGCGTGTGATTGCTATATTCCTGATTTCGTCTGCACGGCGGCCATCTAAGCGCATAAGGACCTCTTCCTTGACAAAGTGTATCCTAACTAACTAAAATCAGTTGAATTTGTCAACGACAATAAGCACCACAAAAAATTTTTACCCTGTCATGTGGTTAGCATGGGGGGTCAGCTTTTAACCAGTATTCGCGTGGGTTAAACAGTTTGTCACGTGACTGGCACAATGATATACTTAAGTTAAGTTTTAGAGGAGGTAACCATGGGACTTAAGGGTAAGACGTACCTATGGACCCTGGGCTCGTTAATGTCTGCTTCTGCAATTCTGGTTACCTTAATATGTTCCCTATTATATTCGCTCTCTTTTGCGGCGGATTTTATCCAGGTGAAAGGCTCGGATACAGAGGTCAACGTGGTGCAGAGGATGGCCGAGGTTTATATGCAAAAACATAAAAACACAGCTATTGCTGTTACTGGCGGTGGTTCTGGGGTGGGCATTGCAGCTGTCATCAATCGTACTACCGATCTGGCTAATTCATCGCGGCCCATGACGGATAAAGAATTAGCACAGGCCAGGGCGAATGGCGTGGATCCGGTGGGAGTTGTGTTTGCTATAGATGGATTGTCAGTGATAGTTAATTCTGCCAATACGCTTAAAAGGCTTACGTTAGATCAGATCGGCCAGATTTATCGGGGACAGTTCAGGAACTGGAGCCAAGTAGGGGGGCCAAACCTTCCCATAACGCTTTATGGCCGCCAGCCTAATTCCGGGACCTTTATCTTTTTTAGAGAGGCCGTGGTCCGTGGTGATTATGCCAACGCCATGAATCAAATGAACGGCAATGCCCAGATTGTGGAGGCCGTAAAACGCGATAAAGGCGGTACCGGATATGTGGGGATCGGTTATGTTATAGGCAGAGATGGTAACGTAAGGCCGGGCCTCAAGGTCCTGGATGTGGCCGAAGACGGAAAAAAACAGGCCGTGAGTCCCCTTAAGGCGGAAAATATTATGAGTGGCGCTTATCCGATTGTTCGACCCCTTTATCAATATCTAGATGGGACAAACAGACGGAATGTAGAAGGATTTGTTAAGTTCGAATTGAGTACTGAGGGACAAAAGATAATCTCAGAAGAGGGATTCTATCCGGTTACAGAAGCGTATAGAAAACATAATGCCCAATGTGGCTTCTAGGGCCAACCTCTTCCTGGATTGGTCGGGCGAAGTCCGTACCCTTGAATTTTCCCCGTAGGAGTGGCTTCCAGCCACGATGACCGGTCGTTCATGGGTGAATCCTGCCGTCCATTTTTCGTAGGAGCACCTTCCAGGTGCGGCATTCATTGCAGCAAGCCTCCAGGTCGGCCGAGGACGGACGCTGCTCCTACAAGGGATGAAGGCAAATGCTAGAAATTGCTGTTATAATATTTGATGAAGAGATGCAGCCTTGAATACGGAAAAAAGTGTATTAACACCTGGAAAGTCCCGGTGGAGAAGGATCAAAGAACGGGCGATAGCCCTTTTTTTCTTTTTTAACGGCGTCGTCTCCATTGTCATTCTGATCGGCATTTTCTTACTACTTTTTGGTGAAGGACTGCCCGCCTTCAAGGATATTCGTTTTTCTGATTTCTTTCAATCTACCTGGAACCCGACCTCTTACGTAAAGGCTACATATGGCATGGGAGCCATGGTTGTCAGTACACTTATGGTCACTTTCGGAGCCCTTTTTATTGCTGTACCTGTTGGTTTGGCCTGTGCTGCTTACCTGGCCGAGATAGCTTCCCCCCGTGTCAGGGAAACTCTCAAACCGACCATAGAGATGCTGGCAGGAATCCCATCCGTCGTAATTGGGGTTCTGGGGATAGTTCTCATCAATCCATTTATCGCAAAAATCTTTAATATTCCCAACGGGCTGAATGCCCTGAATGGCTCTCTACTCCTCGCTATCATGAGTTTACCGACTATCATAAGCCTTTCCGAGGATGCGATTAGCGCCGTTCCAAAAACTTACAAGGATGCTTCTTTGGCACTTGGAGCAGGTCGGTGGCAAACACTGGTGAGGGTCACAGTCCCATCTGGTCTTTCGGGGATTATTTCTTCCATTATGCTTGGAATGGGGAGGGCCATTGGTGAGACCATGACTGTGCTCATGGCGACCGGAAATGCTCAGGCTATGCCTCATTCATTTTTGGGTGCAGTACGCACCATGACGGCCACGATTGCTATCGAACTTGGCGAAGTACCGTTTGGTTCAGCCCATTATCATTCCCTCTTTGTTGTTGGCCTTGTCTTGTTCGGCATGACTTTTCTGGTCAACCTGGTTTCTGATTTGATCCTCCAGAAGTACAGGGAGGTAGAGAGTTAGTGAAAAAGCAGTCGATTGAAATCCTAGGGTTTGGTTTGTTACGGCTCGGCGGTGCTTTTGTAGTTCTGCTCTTAGGAGCCATTTTGTTTCATATTTTTTATGAGGGCATTAATGCCATTTCCTGGGAATTTTTAACCACAGAGCCTCGGATGGGTATGACCGAAGGTGGGATATTTCCGGCGATTGTCGGGACATTTTATGTCACCATTATTACAGCATTGTTTGCTATACCACTAGGAATATTCGCAGCCATTTACCTTAACGAATATGCCCGGCAGGGCAAGCTTGCCCGGATAATACGGCTTTCGATTCGCAATCTCTCCGGAGTGCCTTCCATTGTGTATGGGCTGTTTGGTGTGGCTCTGTTTGTTCGCATGTTGCATTTTGGCGCGTCCATCCTCTCGGCAGGGTTGACACTGGGGCTACTTACACTTCCCTGGACGATTACTGCCAGCGAGGAGGCCCTCAAAACCGTTCCGAAAAGCTACCGAGATGGTGCGCTGGCACTGGGAGCTACCAAGTGGCAGGCTATCCGTACGAATGTCTTACCTTATGCTATACCCGGGATGCTTACGGGGGCGATTCTGGGGCTAGCCAGGGCAGCGGGTGAGACGGCACCAATACTTTTTACGGGGGTAGCTTTTTTTCTGCCGTTCCTGCCAGATACCCCCTTTAGCCAGTTCATGGCACTTCCATACCACTTATATGTCTTGGCTACGCAGCACTATGACGTTGAAAAGGTAAGGCCCTTAGCCTACGGTACTGCTCTGGTTTTAGTCGTACTCGTGGTTGGTTTGAACCTCATGGCAGTGATTATCAGACACCGTTTTCGCAAGAAACGGAGATGAGAGATAGAAAATCTCATGGCAGAAGAGGCGAAGATCTGGACAGAAGGGCTTAATTTTTACTACGGTTCAGTCCAGGTTTTATATGACATAAGTATCAAAATGCCGCTCAACAGGGTCACGGCATTCATTGGGCCGTCAGGATGTGGGAAAAGTACTTTCCTGCGTTGTCTGAACCGCATGAATGAGACCATTATCGGCGCGCGGACCGAGGGGAAGGTCTTCATGGATGGGCTTGATATTTATGACGATTCTGTGGACGTCGTGGATATCCGTCGCCGCGTAGGTATGGTTTTTCAGAAGTCCAATCCGTTTCCCAAATCTATTTTTGACAATGTAGCCTATGGTCCGAGGATTAATGGCTTAAAGGATAAGAATCGACTGGCCGAGATTGTGGAGAAGGCCCTTATTGATGCTGCACTTTGGGATGAGGTCAAGGATCGACTTAAGGAATCCGCCATGAGTCTTTCGGGTGGTCAACAGCAGCGGCTTTGCATCGCTCGGGCGCTGGCCATTGAACCTGAGGTTTTGCTCATGGACGAACCAGCCTCGGCTTTGGATCCGGTCGCTACGCAGCATGTTGAAGAATTGATCCACCAGCTCAAGAAAAAATACACTATAGTAATAGTAACCCATAATATGCAACAGGCTGCGCGCGTTTCAGATATCACCGCGTTCTTTTACCTGGGGCGGCTTATTGAGGTGGACAGCACAGTGATAATCTTTACCAAGCCGAGACTCAAACAGACGGAAGACTATATCACTGGGCGATTTGGTTGACGTCGGAGAGATAGTATGCCGATTACATTCCATCAAGAACTGGCAAATTTGAAAGTTAAGCTTCTGGAAATGTCTTCTCTGGTCGCAGAATCATTGCACAAGACGATTGATGCGTTTAACCGGTACGACAAGGACCTGGCCCAGCGCGTTGCAGACAAGGATAATGAGATAGATAAACTGGAGAATGAGATAGACCATCAGTGCCTGAAGCTGTTGGCTTTACGGCAGCCAATGGCCGTAGACCTGCGACTCATAACCACGGCTATGAGGATTAATATTGACCTGGAGCGTACCGGCGACCAGGTGGTCAATATTGCTGAACGCGTCGCCCTTCTGGCGGAGGAGACGTTCACAATCAAACCACTGGGTTTGAATGGTATGGTGGGCCATGCTCAGCTGATGTTGCGGGATGCCCTGCACGCTTTCGTCAATGAGGACACACGCCTGGCTGAGTCGGTTTGCGGGCGGGATGAGGTAATTGACAAACTATATGTAGAGGTTGTCTGGGATATACTGGAACACATGATGAATGATCCCACGTCGATAAAGCAGGGAGTTCACCTCCTTATCATTGCCCTCAACCTGGAGCGCATAGCTGACCTGGCCACAAACATTGCCGAGGAAGTCATATTCATGGTTGAGGGAAGAACAATCAGGCACTCTTTGTAACTTTTTTATATGCGGGATGTTATGGTTATTAAATTTAATATGCAAGGAGATGAAAAACGATGAACCCTGTGTTAAAGACCATTGCCGAGAGAAGATGTGTTAGAATTTACAAGAGGGGGCGTGTTTATCGTGAGATGGTTGAAACCATCATCAATGCCGGAAACCAGGCCCCATCGGCCATGAACAGCCAACCGTGGCGTTTTGTGGTAGTTGAGGACCCTGAGTTTCACAATAAGCTGGTTACCGCAGCCGTCCCTAGCGCCAAGAATCTACTGGAACCTTTAAAAACAACCAATCCGGAGAGATACAGGCTTATTCTCAAACGTTTTGAAGAGTTAGAGGATCCGATCTACTATTCCGCGCCGGTGGTTATATTTGTGATCGGCTCGGGCATTTATGCCGACAATTCCTGCCCCTTGGCCTGTCAAAATATGATGCTGGCGGCACATTCCCTGGGGCTTGGCAGTTGCTGGGTGCAGTTTGGCTCTTTGGTCGTAGACAATGAAGAAATAAGGGCTCGTCTCGAGTTATCGCCGGACGAAAAGATATATGGCCCGATCATTATTGGCCACCCGGACAAATTCCCAGAGCCACCTCCTAAAAAAGAACCACGTGTTAAATGGATATGAACTGGAAAGGCTTGAGTCTTCCGGTAGGGACTATTTTTTAATGTTACCCGTCCAGTCTACGTCTATTTGACCAGCCAGGCCTTTTTTAATGCCCGAGACAGCCAGTCTATCGGCGCGTTCATTTTCCAGGTGACCTTCATGCCCGGGAATCCAGTGCCATTCTATACTGTGTTTGGCGGCAACGGCGTCGAGACGCTGCCAGAGGTCTACATTTTCAACCGGCTTTTTATTGCTCTTACGCCATCCTCTTCTTTTCCAGTCGTGAACCCAGGTAGTAATGCCGTTTTTCAGGTAGGCGGAGTCAGTGGTTAATGTGACCTGGCACGGTTTCTTTAGACTTTCCAGTCCCCTTATGGCGGCTAGCAACTCCATACGATTATTGGTCGTAAAAGGACTGAAACCAGAGAGTTCTTTTTCGTGTTCACCAAACCGCAAGATAACACCCCATCCACCTGGCCCAGGGTTTCCGCTGCAGGCCCCATCGGTGAATATCTCTACAACCTTGGTTTGATCGTCTTGTGCCATCGCTTTCGTTCGCTAAGTTTTTAACCGAAGTAGATTACATAATACGATAGAATTATGCCATGAAAAAACGTTAAGTCATTCTGTCTGGGACGTAGGACAAATTTTGTTCAACTCCGGATTGCTTTTCTCCTGTGTCTAGGCTATTTTTCTTTTTTATGAACCGCCTAACCCGGAACAATCTTTAAAGGTTTATCGCATGCCGGTCATCGATAAAGATATTAACCGCCTTGTTGGCAGGGCCTTACATCGGTACAATCTTTTGGCCGATGGGGACCATATTGTTGTGGGCCTGTCCGGTGGCAAAGACAGCCTCTCTCTGGTTTATATCTTAAATGAGTGGCGAAAAAAGACGCCTTTCCAATATAACCTTTCAGCTGTACATATAGACCTTGGTTTTGATGGCACAGATACAGGAACCATCCAAGATTATTGCCAGCAGCTAGGTGTACCCTGCCATGTAGAAAAGACAAATTTCGGGCCAATAGCTCACAGCCCCGAAAACCGGGAAAATCCCTGTTTCCTGTGCTCCCGATTGCGCCGCCAGCGCCTTTTTGAAATAGCACATGCACTGGGTGCTAATAAAGTTGCTCTCGGGCACAATAAGGATGACCTTATAGAAACACTCTTTCTAAATATATTTTATAGTGGCGAGATAAGTACTATGGTGCCACGCCAGCCTTTCTTCAAAGGACTGATTACGGTCATACGCCCTCTGGCCATGGTCGATGCGGAGAAACTGGAGCGTTTTGTCAAGAGGCTTTCCGTACGTGAGATTGAGAATCCCTGCCCCAGTGCCAAATCTTCCCGCAGAACAGAGGTAAGGGAAATGCTGAAAACCCTGTATCAGAGGAATAGAAAGGTAAAAGGGAATATTTTTCATGCCCTGTCCAATGTTCACCTCGATTATCTTCTTTAATGGAGGCTCGGGTTCTAGCTTTCAGAGTGCTAGGTTTGGATGAATTGTATTGACAACGGTCTTTGAAAAAATTAGTTTAGGGTAAATGTTAAGCGTCTTATGTGATTAATATGTCTGCAGAATCTCCAGCTAAGCCATCTTTAAAACACGAAGCCCTGGCTATCACCGGTTTTGCGTTGGCGCTTCTTATCTTAGCCAGTCTTCTATCTTACTCACCAGATGATCCTTCATTTAATCAGTACAGCACGGGCCTGGCTCGCAACTGGGTTGGAACTTTTGGAGCCTATTTGTCAGCCCTGCTATTTGATGTGTTTGGGCTGGCTGCATTCTGGATGCCAATACTTTTGGTGGTTATTGCGTTACGCTTTCTACGGCCAGAGGTTGAAGTCAAAGAGATTGTATATCTTGTTCTGGGCTGGTTTTTGTTGCTTGTGGCAACTTGCAGTTTACTATCCCTTTTTTGGGGTCCTGGCCGGGTGTTCCTCTTCTCTAAGTCTTACGCCACCGGAGGCATTGTTGGCAGGATAATTGCCCAGGTTTTGACCGTGAAGTTCAATCGGGTTGGATCTTACCTGATAGTGGGTACGTTTTTTATCCTGTCTCTTATGATGGCTACCGGCCTCTCCGTCTACCTTTTATGGTACAAGGCGAGGGATAAAGTGGAAGTAATGACAGAGAAATTGAGGGCAGCCCGAAGGGCAAAAAGGGCGGAAGCCTCCAGGCTTGACGAGAAGAAGGCGACGCCACGCATTGCAGAGCCGGTACGAACCAGAAAGTCTGAGGTGGTCGTAGCACCGACCCAGGAAGAACTGCCATTTATGCGGTCGACGGGCGATTTCAAACTGCCGCCTATTTCTTTACTTGATGTCCCACTTAAGGAAGAGAGAGAAAAAAACAAGGATGGCCTTCTAACCAATGCTCGGCTTCTGGAGAATAGGCTGGCCGATTTCAGTGTCACTGGCCAGGTTACCGAGATATGTCCCGGACCGGTCATCACCATGTATGAATTTGAGCCGGCCGCTGGAGTGAAAATCAATAAGATTACTTCCCTAACCGACGACCTGGCCCTGGCTCTGCGGGCCGGCAGCATTCGTATTGTTGTTCCGATCCCGGGTAAGTCGGTTATAGGGATCGAGATCCCAAATACATATAGGGAGTCGGTATACCTACGGGAAGTCCTGGAAACCGACGCTTTTTCTAACGCCTCATCGAGATTGACCATAGCTCTCGGCAAGGACATCGTTGGTCAGCCGGTGGTAACTGACCTTGCCAGAATGCCACACCTGCTGATTGCCGGGGCGACGGGTACCGGAAAGAGCGTATTCCTAAATGCAACCATTTGTAGCATTCTTTTTAAGTCGACTCCGGATCAAGTACGCTTTCTCATGGTTGACCCCAAGCGTATCGAGCTCTCCGCTTACGAGGATATTCCACATCTCCTGTACCCGGTAGTTACTGAGCCGAAGAAGGCCACAAAGGCCTTGCGCTGGGCTGTACAGGAGATGGAGCGTCGGTATGTCCTGCTTGAGGAGAGGAAGGCCAAGAATATTGATAAATACAATCAGAATAGTGATAACCCTCTTCCCTATATCCTCATCGTGATCGATGAACTGGCCGATCTTATGCTTGTTTCCTCACATGAAGTGGAAGAATACATAACCCGCCTTGCCCAGATGGCTAGAGCGGCTGGCATTCACCTTCTGATTGCTACACAACGTCCTTCAGTAGATGTCTTAACCGGTGTGATCAAGGCCAATTTTCCGACGCGTATTTCTTTCCAGGTTTCATCCAAGACGGATTCGCGTACGATTCTGGATATCGGGGGGGCTGAAAATTTACTGGGTGCCGGTGATATGTTATTCCTGCCTCCGGGCACGGCCAGGTTGCAGCGGATTCACGGGGCTTATGTCTCTGAAGTCGAGATTATGCGCCTGGTTGATTTCCTGAAGGGGCAGAGGGGACCGGCTTATGACGAGATGACGTTAGAGGCACAAGAAACAGACGGAGAAACTGGAGAAAGTGCCGATTACGATGAGAAATATGAAGAGGCGGTGAAATTAGTCGCAGAGACCGGTCAGGCTTCGATCTCTATGATCCAGCGACGTCTGCGGGTAGGGTACAATAGGGCTGCACGCATGATTGAAACTATGGAAAAAGAAGGTCTCGTTGGTCCTGCGGATGGAAGTAAACCACGTGAAGTTTTTGTACAAAAACTGGGTTAACGTGCGGCGTATCTTATCACAAAAGCACATCCAAATTCAGTGGGCAATTGTTTTTTTTGTGCTGTTGGTTGCTTTTGGTGTTAGCGCCGGGGGAACATTTGCAGGGGCTTTAACCGATGAGGAAGTAGTTGCTCGCCTGCAGGAACGCTACAATGGCATTAACAGCATCGAGGCTGACTTTGAACAGGAAACCACGCTCCAGTCGCTCAATCAACGCCGCCTGGCCGAAGGCAAGGTCTATTTTAAAAAGCCGGGGCGTATGCGATGGAATTACATAAGGCCAGATAAACAGGAAATGGTGACCGATGGAGAGAAGTTATGGATTTATATGGTATCGCAAAAGCGTGTTTATCGCTATGATGCCCGGGCCTACCTGCAGTCGCAGCTGACCCTAAACTTCTTTTTAGGTCAGGGAAATTTTCAGAGAGATTTTGTTGTTTCTATGTCTCCACAAAGTAAATTGGCCAGAGAAAAATTTTATATCTTGACGCTTTTACCACGCTTTACCCACCCCCACGTGAGTGAGATAAAATTATGGATCGGAAAAGATACGTTTCTCATAGGTAAGATCCTGACTAAAGACCATCTCCGCAATACTAACCTCCTTCTTTTCAAAAGACAGCGCATAAACGTATCCTTGGATGATGGCCTTTTTGTCTTTGCGCCTCCAAAGGGGACCGAGGTTATAGACGGATAACAAATAGATTAAGAACAGATGATTATTGAAAAATTGCAGACCGAAGTCCGTAAACTCCTTAAAGAAAGGAAGGCGATACTCCTTGCGCATAATTATCAACTTCCGGAGATCCAGGATATTGCCGATCTGACTGGAGATTCGTTGGACCTGAGCGTTAGAGCTGCTCGAACTGATGCCGAGGTTATTGTCTTTTGCGGCGTACGCTTCATGGCCGAGACTGCAGCCATCCTTTCCAATAACAAGATGGTCATCTTGCCCCGGCTTGACGCGGGATGTGAGATGGCCGATATG
>CAYSYZ010000017.1:3170-11943 GCA_964435205.1 uncultured Desulfovibrionales bacterium | reverse complement strand
CGCTTTGCTGGTCCCAGCGAGTCTTTTCTGGGAGGCCGATATGATCGATGCCGATATGCTCCGCAAAAAGAGGGCCTCGCTTCCGGGGGTTCCCGTTGTGACTTACGTGAACTCGACGGCAGAGGTCAAGGCTGAGAGTGATATTTGTTGTACTTCGGCGAATGCCACAAAGGTAGTTAATTCCCTAACAGACGCCAATGTAGTCCTAATGACGCCGGACCGAAACCTGGCTCAATATACTCAGAGACATACGTCCAAAAAGATAGTCTATTGGGAGGGATACTGCCCGATACACGAAGTCCTGACAATAGAAGACATTTTCAGGGCAAAAGAAATACATCCAGAGGCATTATTCCTTGCCCATCCCGAGTGCCGCCCGGAGGTAATTGACCTGGCCGATGCCGTACGCAGTACGACCGGAATGCTTTTCTTTATACGTCATTCAAAGGCCAAGGAATTCATCATCGGCACCGAAATCGGGCTTCTTCACCCTCTACAGAGACAAAATCCTACCAAGAAATTCTATCTGGCTTCTGACAAGATGGTTTGTCAGCATATGAAACGGACCCATCTTGAAGATGTTATCACTGCGCTTTCCGAACTTAAGAATGTGATATGGGTGCCGGATGAGCTTCGCATTCGGGCCAGGAAGGCAGTAGAGCGGATGCTTGCAGTCCCCAGGGACTAGGGGGACTATCGGAATATCTGGATTTAAACTATGATAAATAGGGACCAGAGGAGGGGATGGTAGTTTTTCTTTGCAAGGAGTGAAACCGGCGCATCATCTCCGCGACGATTTTCTTTCGTTCCTTTACTGGCGTTTCCAAATATAGTGGACTCAATAGCAGTATCTTGATAATCTCCCGCTTGCTCATAGCTTACACTTTTGTACAAGTCTTTACCCGGTAATCGTCAAAAAACAGCAATAGCTTTAATACCGATACCAGAAAGAAACCTAGAGGCAGAAGATCTGGTCTAGAGTTAAAGTCTAGTACGACCCAGGGTATCCCTGTGGGTTCACTTCTTCATTTGGCTGCCTGCTCGTTCGCACCTACGCTTACAATTCATGCATATGGCCGGCTGTGTCGGTTTGTATGGTTTCTTGAGACAGTTCATTTTTTTATTTTCACCTCCCTCCTCATGAAGGGTCTAATAACAAGATGTTGTGTTTTGATTTGGTAACATAACATCTTGTAGGGTTGCTGTCAATGCTATTGTGCAAGATATGTGCCAGTATTGCCCTGCGGTGTCTCTTTTTATAACCATCTGTTTTTATTATCTTTAGGTTTTATGGCCGGATCGGCTCAGGTAAAATTTCTTTTACATGTGTGAAAAAAATCTCACCACGTGGAGATTTTTGCCCCGCTCAATTAATCTGGAGGGACATGGCAAGTTAGTATGGGAATTACTTTTTCCTTGCTTTCAGCAATCTGGGCCGTATAGCCTTATTCAGACCACTAATTTTAGACCCTTCGTAACTTAAACCTCTTCACCTAATAAGCCGATAATAAAGGAAAGTAAGGGTGAATGGGTATGCAAACGGGCAAAGTTGCAGATTACACTAAGATAAAAAAGATTCGCGATCGTGTTATGGCTATTGATACCTTACCCACTATTCCGGCTACTCTTGAAAAGATTTTTTCTGTCGTGGATGAGGATAATAAGTCGGCTCGGGATCTGGAAAATATTATTAAATACGACCAGTCGCTTAGTGCCAAGATCATGAGTGTGGCCAATTCGGCCTTTTATGGTTTACGGATGAATGTAACCACCATCAGCCGAGCAGTGGTGGCGATTGGATTTAGGGAAGTCAAAAACTTGGCCATGAGCGCGACACTAATAAATTTTTTTAAGACAAAACTTGCATTGCCAGGGTTCAATGTAAATGCATTCTGGTTGCATTCTATCGGGGTCGGGGTTGTGTCACGCATGATTGCAAGAATTACTGCCAATATCGATGCGGAGTCTCTGTTTACGTGCGGCATAGTGCACGATTTAGGCAGAGTTTTACTCTGTGCCTATTTGCCGGAGGATTTCAAGTGCATACTGGGTATTAAAGATAGAGAGAAATGCTCCATGCTCGAAGCTGAGGAAAAATACGGTTTTAAACATACCCTCGTGGGACGATGGTTGGCTGAAAAATGGCAACTTCCCGAGGATATCGTTGAGGCTATTTATTGTCACCACCACCCGTATAAATCAAAGGTATTCCTACCGGTAGCGGGCATAGTAAAATTAGCGGACATCCTTGTGCACCGGGTGGGCGTGGCAGAGGAGCCTGATAATAGCTGGGTATGGTCTCCTTTGCTGCTCAGAGAACTCAGGTTGACTGAAGATTATGTTTTGGGTGTGGAAGAAGGACTTTATGTCCTGAAAGATGTAATAAAAGAGACCTGGGCCTCACTGGTCTCTACCTAATTCCCCTCCTTCAGTGCTTACCATCAGCGGTTGTGCTTTCTAGATGGTCTTACCTGGTGTTTTTCCTTCTGCCTGTCTAAAATGAATCATTTTTCTTGACCATTTCTGTTTCTAACAGATATATTCCCCGGTATGTTGGACGCGCAGACAAGACCATTTTTTGAGAAACAGATAGAGGCCCTTACGGAGATCAGCAAGGCGATTACATCTGATCGATATATAGAGGATATTTTGCGTCTGATTGTTACGGTAACAGCTGAAGCTATGCATTCTAAAATTTGCTCTCTTTGGCTCCTTGATGAGAAAAACAAGATGTTGAAACTTCGTGCTACCCAGAGTATTAGCCAGGAATATCTGAAAGAGCGTAGCTTAAGATTTGGCGAGGGGATTGTGGGTAAAGTGGCGGCAACAAATATGCCGCGTGTAGTCTATAACGTTCAAGAAGAAGAGGACTTTAAGGAGAAAGAGCTGGCCAGAAGCGAAAATCTGATATCGATGCTCAGTGTACCTATGGCAGTCAAAGGACGCATTATCGGGGTTATTAACTGCTATACGCCTTATCCGCATCATTTTTCCGAAATTGAACAAAACGTACTGATTGCTATTGCTAATGAGGCGGCTATTGCCATCGAGAATACGGAATTGATGGTCCGGACCAGAGTGATTCAGGAAGAGCTGGAGTCTAGAAAGCTTATTGAAAGAGCCAAAGATATATTAGTGAAACAGCGAGGCATGTCTGGTGAAGAGGCCTACCGATGGATACAGAAACGCAGTATGAATACCCGGAAGACTATGAGAGAAATTGCTGAGGCTATTCTTCTGGCTAATGAAACTTGATCATCATCCTAAGGAGGGGAAATAATGTCTTGTGAAATCTGCCGGACAGCGGAAGACGTCTATCGCATCGTTGAAGAAAAAGATATGGGTTTTATCCAGATATGGTTTACTGACGTACTTGGCATTCTCAAGAGCTTTACTATCACGCGATCGGAACTTGAGCAGGCCATGACTGAAGGTATGGGTTTCGATGGATCCTCCATCGAAGGTTTTGCCCGAATAGAAGAAAGCGATATGATTGCCAAACCAGATCCAGCTACTTTTCAGTTTATTCCTTGGAGGCATCAGGAAAGGCCGACCGCACGCATGTTTTGTGACATACTGGAGCCGGACGGTAGCCCATATGTCGGGGACTCCCGGTATGTGCTTAAGCGGGTGCTTAAACAGGCTACAGAAAAAGGGCTTACGTTTTATGTCGGCCCCGAGCTGGAGTTCTTTTACTTCGAGTCTAGCAAGGAACCGAAAATAATTGACAAGGGCGGTTATTTTGACGCGCCGCCCCTTGATCTGGGCAACGATCTGCGTCGCGCAACGATAGTTACCTTACAGGAGATGGGTATCCAGGTTGAATACAGCCATCATGAGGTGGCGCCCAGTCAGCATGAAATTGATCTTCGCTATGACGAAGCCCTGCGCATGGCCGACAAGACTATGACGTACCGCATTGCGGTGAAGGAAACCGCTCGCTCTATGGGGTTCTATGCCACCTTTATGCCAAAACCTATTTTTGGTATGAATGGCAGCGGGATGCACACTCATCAGTCGCTTTTTGCGGGGGATCGGAACGTCTTTCACGATGCCGATGATCGATTTCACCTGTCGGATATCGCTAAACATTATATCGCCGGGATATTGACGCATGCCCGTGAGATAATCGCGGTAAGTAACCAGTGGGTGAATTCTTATAAAAGGCTGGTGCCTGGCTACGAAGCCCCGGTTTATATTGCTTGGGCCCGGCGTAACCGTTCCACCATGGTGCGTGTACCAATGTACAAGCCCGGTAAAGAGCAGGCTACAAGGATTGAGTTCCGAGCCCCTGATCCAGCTTGTAATCCATACCTGGCTTTTGCCGTAATGCTGGCTGCCGGCCTTGAGGGCATAGACAAAAAGTATAGCCTGCCGGATCCGGTTGAAGAGGATGTATATACTATGTCGCCGGCCAGGAGATCTCAACTGGGCATCAGATCTTTGCCGGATAACCTGCTCGAGGCTATCCAGGAAATGGAAAAGAGTGACCTGGTGCGCAGGACTCTTGGAGATCACATCTTTAACAAATTCATCGAAAATAAAAAGATCGAGTGGGATATGTATCGTACCCACGTAAGCCAGTACGAAATAGAGAGATATCTGGCGATTTTATAGGTTCATTCTGGCGAATAAGAAGAAAAAAGGGCGGTCCATGCGAGACCGCCCTTTTTAACTCTATGTCTATAGCTGGTCGATAAAGCTATTCACTCCCACTTTCCATCCCGCGCTTTTTTCATCTCAATGTGTTTAATACTTGCCCGGGGGTTGAGAAATATGTTTGTGACCCAGCTCCCGATGCTGATAAGTAGTGCTCCCCACACCGCCGGCCAGAGGCCATGGATCTCAAAGCCCTTTAAGATGGAGGCTACGATTTTTAGCATAAGGCCATTTATGACGAAAGTGAGAAGCCCTAAGGTTAGCACGTTTAGAGGAAGGGTCAGGACGAGGATAACCGGACGGATAAAGGTATTCAGCACGCCGAGGATAAATGCCCCAGCAAGGGCCGGCAAAAATCCAGTTAGCTCTATGCCTTTTACTACACGGGCAGCGAGGAAAATAATCCCTGCGTTTACGATCCAGCGGATGAGTATACCTGTCACTTTGCACCTAAAAGTTTTTGGTTTTATCTCTCTTCAGAGCTAAGAATGCCCTTCCGACATTCTATGGACCAGACAGATTCTATCCAGTTTCCAATCTGGTCCTGGTATGCATCCTTTTTTGCCTCTTGCCCGCAATCCTTGCAGACCACCCTAAAGTTATATCACCTTCCCTGGACGAGGGCTTCCCCGCCACAAAAGACGCAAATGAATCTATCCATCCATCATGCCTCACCGTTTTCCATGGCCAGTACCATGTCGGCAATGGTCATTCTAACGCGTTCATGGAAACCGATTTCCCGGCGAAGGTCTTGCTCGATCATGGCCATTTCTGTATAGAAGGGGCTACGGTCAAGCCTTTTATCGATTTTCCTGTCTATATCCGGTGAAACCAGCTTAGGACATCCTCCACCCTGTACCAGCACCAGGTCTGGTCTTCGGTATGAGTGTGGGACACCATGGAGCCGGCAGATCATCGGACGGAAGGCATAAAGACCACAATGGCCGCCTTCGTTGAGGGGGCACATTAGGCCGATTTTTCCTCCTTCAGCCTGTACCCGGTCCCGCTCTTCGTTAAATTTGTGAGCGAGGCGTATCACGTCATTTTGTTTTTTTGGATTGAGGCATTTAAATCCCTTAGCCAGATAAAGGTATTCGGCAACTGTATAATGGAAAAAGTAACTCGTGCAACAATTACCGTCGCAGGATTCACAGGTGCAGCCATAGTGCTTTGCTACCTCAGCATAAGCTTCATCCATGGTCTGATAGATAGCCTTAAGGCGTTCCATAAAATGGTTAAGTCTTGGGCTGAATTCTGGTATTCCGACTGACTGGCAACTATTTGGCCCGGTCATATCGTACCGCCTTATCGGTGACACTCTGATGGGCAGACATGACCCCAAATATAACATATCATCTCCGTCCTTGCCAAAAAATGTAGCAATTTTCTCTTCTTGACTTAAGTCACTATCTGCATTAAATTTAAGCCTAGTGCGAGAGTGGCGGAATTGGCAGACGCGCTGGACTTAGGATCCAGTCCGCCACAGCGGGTGGGGGTTCAAGTCCCCCCTCTCGCACCAGTTTTTTTAATTCAACAGGTCAGGAGTACGGAAAAGGTGAAAAGCAGAGTTGAGGAACTGAGCTCGGTCCGCAAGAAGATCTACGTTGAGGTCCCGCGAGAAGTGGTAGATGAGAAGATAGAGGATGCATATCGTGCATTGAACAGGAAAGTGACGATAAAAGGGTTTCGCCGCGGCAGGACTCCCAGGCATATTCTAGAACGGCACTATCGCGAGAGTATAGAAATGGAAGTGCTGGAGAAACTGCTTAATGATTCATACCCCAAGGCTGTTGAGGAGACAAAGCTTTCTCCCATAGCCAGGCCTGTGATTGGCGACGAGGAGTTTGAGGTGGGGAGTGATTTCAAGTACACGGCTACGGTAGAGGTTAAGCCGGTCATAGAAGTGAAAGACTACCTGGGACTGGAGATCGATAAGAAGGAAGTGGTCCTTACCGATGAAGATGTGGATAAGAGACTCGAGGAAATTCGGCATATGCATGCGCATCTGAAGTCCATCGATGATGATCGGCCGATCCAGGAAGGAGACGTAGCAGTTATTGATTATAAGGGATTCATTGATGGCCAGCCTGCGGAGGGCAGTGACGGGTTGAACTATCACCTGGAGGTTGGCTCCGGTCTTTTTAACCCCGATTTTGAACAGCAGTTAATTGGTTTATCGAAAAATGCCGAAACAGAGATAAAGGTCTCATTTTCGGCAGATTTTCCCAACAAGAAGATGGCTGGCAAGACGATGACCTTCAAGGTTATGGTCAAGGATGTAAAGGAGAAAGTTTTTCCGACATTAGACGACGCATTTGCTGTTGACCTGGGTGCTGATTTTAAAACTCTTGAAGACCTGCGCAATAAGGTCAAGGAAACCTTGCTTGAGTCTCGAAACAAGCAGGTTGAGGCTGATATGCGGAAACAGGTAGTCGATCAGTTAGTAAAAAAATACGATTTCGAGTTGCCGGAGAGTTTAGCTGAAGCAGAATTAGAGGCCATGATTGAGGAGACCCGGCAAAATATGGAAAGAAGAGGAATTAACTTTGAATCAACCGGTATTTCCGATGCAGATTTGCGGGAGAGATTCACGAAAGAGGCAGAACAGCGGGTGCGCAGTTTACTCATTCTGGACGAGATAGCGCGGAAGGAAGATTTAAAAGTAGAAGAGAAGGACATGGACAAAGAGTTTGAAAAAGTCGCCCGCACACTTAACATGGGAGAGGTGGAGGCCAAGTATCTTCGTAGCAACCCTAAACTTGCGCACTCATTGCGGGAGCATCTGCTGCCTCAGAAGACATTGGGCTATCTTATAGAACATGCGAAGATAAAATTAAACTAAAATCGGTAAGATTAGCGGGAGCTGGGTATGACGTTAATACCAATTGTTGTAGAACAAAGCCCACGTGGTGAGCGGGCTTATGATATTTATTCGCGCCTCCTAAAAGAAAGGATAATTTTCTTGGGATCGGCTATAGATGACGACCTGGCTAATCTGGTGATTGCCCAGATGCTTTTTTTAGAAGCTGAAGATCCGGACAAAGACATCACCCTGTATGTTAATTCTCCAGGTGGAATGGTGACTGCTGGATTGGCTATTTATGATACCATGCAGTATATAAAACCGGATATCATGACCGTGTGCATGGGCCAGGCCTCAAGTATGGGCGCACTGCTTCTGGCGGCTGGGGCCAAAGGTAAACGCTACGCACTGCCGCATTCGCGTATTTTGATCCATCAGCCCCTTGGTGGTGCCCAAGGCCAGGCTACGGACGTAGATATACAGGCGCGGGAAATTCTACGCCTGCGGGAAGAGCTGAATAGGATCTTGGCCTACCACACAGGCCAATCGGTTGAGAGAATCGGGAAGGATACAGACCGCGATTTCTTCATGGGTGGAGAACAGGCCAAGGAATACGGCATTGTGGATGAGGTTATAGCTAAGCGGCCTGTAACTCAAAAGGAGGAAGCTTAATGTCAAAAAAAGGTGAAAAAAAGGGGAACAATTTGCTTTGTTCTTTCTGCGGTAAGAGCCAGGACGAGGTCAAGAAATTGATCGCCGGTCCGGCTGTCTACATATGCGATGAATGTATTGAGCTGTGTAATGATATCATGGCCGAGGAATATGAGAAGGAAGAAATTGCCAAGAGGGGCGGTTCAATGCCGAAGCCGGTCGAGATAAAAGAGACCATGGATGAGTACGTGATCGGCCAGGAAAGGGCAAAAAGAATATTAGCGGTAGCTGTCCACAATCACTATAAACGGATCGACAGCCGGATTGACACGCAAGGGGTGGAACTCCAGAAAAGTAACATACTCCTTATTGGTCCAACCGGTTGCGGAAAGACCCTTCTGGCGCAGACTTTGGCCAAGATACTTAATGTTCCCTTTACTATTGCTGACGCCACCTCTCTGACGGAGGCCGGTTATGTTGGCGAAGACGTAGAGAATATTATCTTGAGCCTGCTGCAGGCAGCGGATTATGATGTGGCTCTGGCATCCCGGGGTATAGTTTACATCGACGAGATTGATAAGATCGCCCGAAAATCAGACAATCCATCCATTACCCGTGACGTATCTGGTGAAGGCGTACAGCAGGCACTGCTTAAAATGA
>CAYSYZ010000017.1:0-3160 GCA_964435205.1 uncultured Desulfovibrionales bacterium | reverse complement strand
CTACAAATATTCTTTTCATCTGCGGTGGGGCATTCGTCGGCCTGGAAAACATTATCAGAAATAGAATCGGGGCCAAATCAATTGGGTTTGGGGCAAATATTGGTCGGGCAACAGAATCAAAACTTGGTGGCGTCCTGGCTGAGGTCAAACCGGAAGATCTCCTGCGCTTCGGGCTCATACCGGAATTTGTGGGAAGACTGCCAGTTATTGCGACACTCGAAGAACTGGACGAAGAGGCACTGATCAGGATATTGAAAGAGCCTAGAAATGCGCTTGTAAAACAGTACAAGAAGCTTTTTGAGCTTGATAACATCAATCTGCGCTTTACGGAGGGGGCGCTTGTGGCTGTGGCCCGTGAAGCCATTAAAAGGAAATCCGGGGCCAGGGGGCTTCGTTCTATTCTTGAGCATGCCATGCTCGACATAATGTATGAACTTCCGTCGAAGGAAGGCATACGGGAGTGCGTTATTAGCGAAGAGGTCATCCTCAATAAAGAAGAACCGATTATTCTGTATGAGACGACAAAGGCACGTAGTGCATAAAAGGTAATTTTATGTTCAGTCTTAACTCAAAGAAAAAGGTGGATATTTTGGGAAACGGGAATATCATCCTGCCGCTTTTACCGCTGCGAGATATAGTGGTTTTTCCTCACATGGTGGCACCACTTTTCGTGGGGAGGGAGAAGTCCATCCAGGCATTGGAAGATGCCATGGAGCGGAAGACGGAACTTTTTCTTTCTGCTCAAAAAGATGCCAAAAAAGATGAGCCTGGCGAAAGAGATATAGAGGGGGTTGGAACTATAAGTAACATACTGCAGCTGCTTCGCTTGCCGGATGGGACCGTAAAGCTTCTGGTGGAGGGAAAGCGACGTGGCAGGATAGCACAATTTTGGCCACATAACGCCTTCTTTCTGGTTGAAGTTGAGGAGACAGCGGATACCGTTGAGTATGGTCCAGAGATAGAAGCCTTCGTACGCACTCTGCGTTCTGCCTTCGAGGAATACGCAAAGTTCAACAGGAAGATCCCTTCAGAAGTTCTTTTGTCCATTGCTTCTATTGATGATCCTTCTAAGTTAGCGGACACAATAGCCTCTCACCTGAGCATGCGTCTCTCGGACAAACAGGCTATTCTAGAGACGTTCAATTTGGCAAAGCGCATGGAAAAGGTGCATCAGCTAATGCGCTCTGAAATTGAGGTGGCCCAGCTTGAGCATCGCATAAAGGATCGCGTCAAGAAACAGATGGAGAAGACACAGAAGGAGTATTATCTCGGCGAGCAGATGCGTGCCATCCAGAAGGAAATGGGTGCCAAAGACGACTTCAAGAGTGAACTGAATGAACTTGAGCAAAAAATTAAGCGGAAGCGGATGTCAAAAGAGGCCGCCGCCAAGGTGCGTCATGAGTTTAAGAAACTGAAAATGATGTCACCCATGTCCGCAGAGGCTACTGTTGTTCGTAACTATATCGACTGGTTGATTTCTCTGCCCTGGTATGAAAAGAGCAAGGATAGGATAGATATTAACGAGGCAGAAAGAATTCTGGAAGAAGACCATTATGGTCTTAAGAAGCCGAAGGAGAGAATTATCGAATATTTGGCTGTCCAGAGTCTCGTTAAGAAGATGAAGGGCCCAATTCTCTGCCTTGTGGGGCCGCCCGGGGTGGGAAAAACTTCCGTGGCTGGGTCTATAGCGCGGGCGACGAAGCGAAACTTTGTTCGCCTATCTCTGGGTGGAGTAAGGGATGAGGCCGAGATCCGCGGGCACCGGCGAACGTATATAGGGGCCATGCCTGGTAAAATAATACAGTCTCTGCGTAAGGCCAAGACCAATAACCCTGTGTTCTGTCTGGATGAAGTAGACAAGATGAGCATGGATTTTCGTGGTGACCCTTCAGCCGCCCTTCTTGAGGTTCTTGATCCAGAGCAGAATTATGTCTTTAACGACCATTATCTGGATGTTGATTACGATCTTTCAGAAATCCTCTTTATAACTACGGCGAATACTCTTCATGCTATTCCACCGCCTCTCCAGGACAGAATGGAAGTTATTCATCTGCCGGGGTACACGGAAGAAGAAAAACTGAATATCGCCACGCAGTTTTTGGTGCCCAGGCAGATTAAGGCCAACGGTCTTGAGGAAAGCGATCTGGATATGACAGACAACGCTATGCTAGGTATCATCCGTCGTTATACCAAGGAGGCTGGCGTTCGTAACCTGGAGAGGGAGATTTCTGCTATATGCCGTAAGGTAGCCAAGGAGGTAGCCAGGAATCAAGGGGAGCGGCGTAAGACAGTGGTTAACGTTCAATCTTTGGAGAAGTTCCTTGGCGTTCCCCGGTACCGCCATGGCATGGCTGAGGAGAGGGATGAGGTTGGTGTGGCGACAGGTCTGGCCTGGACAGAATTCGGCGGAGAGATACTACAAATCGAAGCGGTTACCATGCCCGGGAAAGGTAATCTGACCATAACCGGTAAATTGGGAGATGTCATGCAAGAATCAGCTCGCGCTGCCGTAAGTTATGTCCGTTCCAAGGCCGAAACTCTCGGCTTGGATACTGATTTTTACCAGAAGCTTGACATCCATATCCATGTGCCCGAAGGAGCTATCCCCAAAGATGGCCCGTCAGCCGGGATTACAATCGCTACGGCCATTACCTCGGCCTTGCTCAGGATTCCAGTGCATAAAGATGTGGCCATGACCGGTGAGATTACGCTGAGGGGACGTGTATTACCCATCGGTGGGCTTAAAGAAAAAATACTGGCTGCCAGACGAGGTAGTGTGAGTGTCGTTCTTATTCCCCGCGATAATGAAAAAGACCTCAAGGACATTGCACCCAGACTGATTAAGTCTATCCAGGTGAAAATAGTGGAAAACATGGACGAGGTGCTCAAAGAGGCATTGATATTGGATGATCCAGAGTCTCTATTCAAAAAGCCAGTCCCTCCTGCGGTAGGTGTCTTTCCTGAAGCGGAAGTTCATCCCGAAATCACTGCCCATTGATTTTTTGTTTGTTTTAAGGATAATCGGGGTTCATACGGTGCCTGAAACCTCAGTCACATTTCCCTTGACTTGCCAGGATGGAGTTGTTAAAAGTACAGACCTGATTAAGGGGCGGATAGCTCAGTTGGGAGAGCATCGGCCTTACAAGCCGGGGGTCACAGG
>CAYSYZ010000016.1:26082-26656 GCA_964435205.1 uncultured Desulfovibrionales bacterium | reverse complement strand
GTGTTACTTTTATTGAATATTTTTAATCGCTTCATCCACAATTACGGCATTGCTATTATTCTGGTAACCGCCCTGATCAAAGCCGTTTTTTGGCCCCTTACGCACAAGAGTTATCATTCCATGAAGCAGATGCAAAAGCTGCAACCTAAGATGGCCAAGATACGCGAGAAGTATAAAAATGATAAACAGAAGGTGAATGAAGAGCTTATGGCTCTTTATAAAACCTACAAGATTAATCCTCTGGGGGGTTGTCTTCCCATGTTCCTCCAGATCCCGGTTTTTTTCGCCCTTTACAAGGTGCTTTTGAACGCTATAGAAGTACGTCACGCCCCATTTATGCTATGGATCAATGACCTCTCTGCACCAGACCGGCTACCCATAGGTATTAGCATACCATATCTTGGAGGATTGCCGGTTTTAACCATTCTTATGGGGGCATCTATGTTTATCCAACAAAAGATGACTCCTACAACTGGGGATCCTACCCAGGCAAAAGTTATGCTAATGCTGCCGATCGTTTTTACATTTATGTTTGTGAATTTCCCTGCTGGCCTTGTCTTATACTGGCTGGTTA
>CAYSYZ010000016.1:23324-26072 GCA_964435205.1 uncultured Desulfovibrionales bacterium | reverse complement strand
CTACGGCACAGGCAATGTTGATGTTACCAGCCTGGCTGTTACCGGCAATACCGCTACTGCCAGTTTACTGGCTGGTTAATAATATTTTATCCATTGGCCAACAGTACTTTATTAACAAAAAGGCGGCGTGATGAGTGGAGGTTTTTATGGTGGATACTGTTTTTGAAGGAAAAACACTTGAGGAAGCCGTGGAGACGGCCTGCCGGGAATTGGGGCTTCCGCGAGAGCGTTTAGAGGTGGAAGTGCTTTCTAGCGGATCAAGTGGTGTTTTTGGTCTCGGTGTAAAAAAAGCAAGGATTCGGGTTAAAGTCATAGAGATGCAGCCTGAAGAATCCAGAGAAGAGAAAATTGATCCGAAAAAAATCCTGGAAGAATTAATATCTCTGCTTAATTTTGATCTGACTGTGGAGAGCAGGCGTGAGAATGATGTAACTGTTCTTAATATCCAGGGGAAGGACGCCGGTCTACTCATTGGCAAGCAGGGGCAGACGCTGAATGCGCTACAATATCTTTTGACTAAGATCCTCAGCAAGGTGGCCGGGGAGAAAAACCTGGTTGTCCTGGATTGTGAGGGGTACCGGGAAAGACGGAGGGCTTATCTCACCGAAGTAGCTATGCGTCTTAAGGAAAAGGTTAAAAAAACCGGGAAGTCATCGTACACGGATTTTCTTAATGCTGCGGACAGGCGCATCATACATCTTGCTCTGCAAAATGACCCTGCTGTCAGGACCAAGAGTATTGGCGATGGGATGTTAAAAAAAGTTGCTGTCTACGGAAAAGTAAGGGAAAAATCGGTAGGGACGTCCCATTGATAGCGGTTTCGGTTTTTGGTTGCCGAGCGACCTGGCAAGAAGTTGCAACAACAATGGCCAGGGCAAATAATCTTTGACATCCTGCTAGGCATATGTATCATCATGGGGATACCATAGCGGCCATAGCCACGCCGGTGGGCGCAGGCGGTGTCGGCATAGTCAAAGTCAGTGGCCCCCTCTCGGAAGACATAGTTCATAAAATTTTTCAGCCCGGTAAACCTATCCGTCATTTTCAGAGTCACCACCTTTACTATGGCCATATCGTTGACCCCTCGAACGGGGAAGTCATAGACGAAGTACTTCTTTCCGTGATGCACGCACCTCGTACTTACACCCGGGAGTGTGTGGCCGAGATAAACTGTCATAGCGGATACATTATATTACGAAAAATATTGTCTCTTGTCTTGACCTGTGGTGCCCGTTTGGCTGAACCGGGAGAATTTACCAAGAGGGCTTTCTTGAACGGTCGAATTGATCTTACGCAGGCGGAAGCGGTTATGGAGAGTGTGGCGGCGAAGACCAGTCAGGCCCTCAGAATGGCTACCGCTCACCTTACGGGCGGGCTTTATGACCAAGTTAACAATATAAGAAGTCGCCTGATCGATATTCAGGCCATTTTAGAGGTAGCTATAGACTTTCCGGAAGAGGACGTGGAAATTGCAGAAGCCGACAAGTTGGCATCGCGGTTAGAGCAAGAGGTGGTTGACCCTATTCAGAGGCTTCTGGCTTCTTACGAGAACGGAAGGGTTTATCGTGAGGGAGTAGCGGTAGCCATAATGGGTAAGCCGAACGTTGGTAAGTCCAGCCTTTTAAATGCCTTACTGGAAGAAGAGAGAGCTATTGTTACAGCCATACCGGGGACAACAAGGGACGTTATTGAAGAGCTTTTTAATGTGGGTGGCATACCAATAAAGATTGTTGATACTGCAGGTCTTCGAAATGCTCGCGATGAGATAGAGGGGATTGGGATTAAATTGACCCGAAAGAAAATAGCGGAGGCTGATATCCTTCTTCTGGTAATAAATGGCAATGCAGAACTGGCCCCAGAAGATTATGAAATCTATAATGATATCCAGGGAAAACCCTGTATTCTTGTAGTCAATAAGATGGATCTCGGCATAGTGATCGACCTGGATAGGTTGCGTGACTTTTTCCGTCCCATGAATCTGGTAGTGGTTTCTGCACTTCAGGGGACAAATATGGAAAGACTTAAGGAAGCCATTTTTTCTTCCATTATCACGGGAGAGACGGATACTACCGGGGCGACCATTATCCCCAATGCCCGGCAGCATGCGGCTTTAGAGCGGACCTTGCCTATCGTTCTTCAAGCAGAGAAGAACCTTATGGAACGTGCAACACCGGATATTGTAGCCATTGATATTCAGGATGCACTCGGGTGTTTAGGTGAAATCACAGGGCAGACCACGCCTGAAGCTGTCCTGGATCGGGTCTTTAGCCAATTTTGCATTGGCAAATAGTTATGCTGCCTGGGCAAGGTGACAGAGAAGAAAAGACGGTATCAGGGCTTTTAGGCCAGGCAGCTTCAGAGATTGGGGTTTTCCTTTCTCCATTCCAGACAGAAAAATTTGAAATCTATCTGGCGGAGTTAAAGGAATGGAATAAGAAAATAAACCTGACTGCCCTTAAGAATGATCAGGATATTATTTCCAAACATTTTGTGGATTCATTGACGCCGATTGCCTTTATATCCCTGTCCGGACATGTCCTGGATATAGGTTCCGGAGCTGGATTTCCCGGTATCCCGCTGAAAATAGCCAACCCATCACTTTTCATGACTCTCGTGGAAGCCAGACGCAAAAAAGTTTATTTTTTGAGACACATAATCCGTACTCTGGGTCTCAGAGGGATTCGAGCCGATCACCTGTACTTGGATTCGGGTACAGCCCAGGGCCCACATTTTTATAAGAAATTTTAT
>CAYSYZ010000016.1:20460-23312 GCA_964435205.1 uncultured Desulfovibrionales bacterium | reverse complement strand
CTTTTGATTTGAAAACGTTTCTTGGTCTGTCCCTGTTTCTTCTTAAAGAAAGAGGTTGTGCCATTGCTATGAAAGGGCCGAACGTGCAGGAGGAAATCGACATTGCGTCACAGGATGCCGGACTCGATGCCCTTCATCTGGCAAACAATTCGGAGATTCTGCTGCCCATTACGCATGAAAAGCGGCGTGTTGTCGTTTACGCCAAAAGCTAATTCATTGCCGATGAGGTCGGTTAATCCCTGGCAATCGCTCCTTGACAGATAACTAGAAAGAGATTAAAAACACAGAATCTAAAAGGGGATGTAGCTCAGCTGGGAGAGCGCCACGTTCGCAACGTGGAGGTCGTGGGTTCGATCCCCATCATCTCCACCAGTAGTTGTGGGCCGCAGGCGATGGCTTGCGGCCTTTTTATTTATTATGGCGACGTTGCCCCAAAACGTTTACAAATTTTGATTGCATGAACGAAGTTAATGTGCTGATATATGTTAATGCTGAACAGCCCGGTTGGCGTTTTTTTGGCTCAAAGGAACACCGATGGAAGATATAAAGGTTTATAACGTAGCCATTGTGGGTGCTGGCCCTGGAGGCAAGGCAATAATGGATATGATATTTGCCGAAAAGCTTGGGGGGCTCAAGATGAAGCTGGTCGGGGTGGCAGATATGAATCCCCAGGCCCTGGGTTACCAATACGCCCAGCAAAAAGGGATTTATGCGACAGCAGACTACCACGACCTTTATAAGCTAAAGGACCTCAATATAATAATTGATCTGACTGGCAATGATAAGGTAGCCGATGAAATCTACCGAACCAAGCCAGGGCATGTTCGGCTGATTGACAATGTTGCTGCTCGCCTCTTCTGGGACATCTTTCAGATTGAAGAAAAAAGAATTAGCGAGCGCAAGCATGCGGAAGAGGCACTGGCTGCTGAAAAAGAGCGTTTGGCCGTCACCCTGCGCAGCATTGGGGACGGCGTAGCTGCGACTGATACAGAAGGGAAGCTAGTTTTGATGAACAAAGTCGCGGAGCAATTAAGCGGCTGGGTTCAGCAGGACGTTATCGGCAAGCCCTTTGATGAGGTGTTCCATATCATCAATGAAAAAAAGCGGGAGCTCCGCGACCGCCCCGTTGAAAAGGTACTTAAAACAGGGAGGATCGTCAGCCTCACCGGTAGTTCGGTCCTTGTAGCCAGAGATAGCACCGAGAAAGTTATTGCGTATACCGCTTCGCCGATCCGCGATAAGGATAGCCGGATCATCGGCGCGGTTCTGGTATTTAAGGATATTACAGAGAAAAGGAAGCTGGAACAAGAGGTTATAAAATCCCAGAAACTTGAATCAATAGGCATTCTTGCGGGAGGGATCGCCCACGATTTCAACAACATTCTGACCTCAATCCTGGGGAATATTGGTCTGGCAAAAAAGTACGTAGATCCTGAAGACAAAGTTCATAAAAGACTGACCGAGGCAGAAAAAGCCTCTTTTCAGGCAAAGGATCTGACCCAGCGATTGCTGACCTTTTCAAAAGGTGGTGCCCCTGTTATCAAAACTGCTTCTATTGCAGAATTGCTGAAAGATTGGTGCACCTTTGCACTAAGTGGTTCCAATGTCCGATGGGAATTGTCTGTGCCGGACGATCTTTGGCTGGTTGAAATTGACGAAGGACAAATGGGGCAGGTTATAAATAATTTGATTATAAACGCCGTGCAGGCCATGCCGAAGGGTGGAGTAGTCCGGGTAGCTTGCGAAAATGTTGCGGCTACCGAAGAAGATGTTGTGCCACTGCAATCTGGAAAATATGTAAAGATATCCGTAAAAGATCAGGGAATCGGTATTCCGAAAGAATACCTCCAGAGGATATTTGATCCCTATTTCACGACGAAACAAAAGGGAAGCGGACTGGGGCTTACGACTTGCTATTCCATAATCAAGAACCACAATGGCTATATTGGTGTAGAATCCGAACCGGGTGTTGGAACGACCTTTTATATCTATCTTCCTGCTTCTGGAAAAGAAATCCCGGCTAAGAAGAGTTGGGAAAAGAAGCCCGTCCTGGGCGAGGGAAAGATCCTGTTAATGGATGATGACGAAATGGTCAGGGATGTTGCCGGGGAGATGCTGAATCATGTCGGTTATGAGGTTGAGTTTGCCAGAGACGGTGAGGAAGCGATTGAACTGTACAGGGGAGCGAAGGAGTCGGGGCGACCCTTCGATGCCGTTATCATGGATCTAACAGTTTCCGGAGGCATGGGGGGCAGGGAATCCATTAAGAAACTTATCGAGATCGATCCGCAAGTTAAAGCAATTGTTTCCAGCGGCTATTGCAACGATCCTGTAATGGCTGAATTTAAAAAATACGGTTTCAGTGGTGTGGTTGCCAAACCATATAAAATCGAAGAATTGAGTAAGGCATTACGTAGAGCATTATGCGGGGGGTAGGCGGCCAGGCTGTAGCCGAGGTCTAGGTGCTGGGGGATCCGGCTGCGCAATTTCAATAAAAAAAGAGGGCAGGTGATAATAACACCTGCCCTCACCTTGAGACATTCTTATATTTTTTACTTTGCCGGTGTCTCTTCCGCTGGTTTTTCTTCTTCGGGCTTTTTAGCTTTCTTCGCCTTTTTAGCCGCCTTTTTGGCCTTCTTTACTTCCTTCTTTTCTACTTTTGCTGCACCCGCTTCAGGCTCGGCCTTCTGCTCCTCCACCTTCGGAGCTGCCTTCTCTGTCGCTGGAGCTGCAGCCGGCTTCCCTGCAAATACTACCGCCGATATGGCAAATGTAAAAAGAAGTGCCATGAACAATGTGGTAAGCTTCTTCACTAGCTAATCACCTCCTTTTTTAATTCGCCGATTTTGTGA
>CAYSYZ010000016.1:0-20450 GCA_964435205.1 uncultured Desulfovibrionales bacterium | reverse complement strand
TGATCGGCATAAGGAGCTAGCAACTTGCGTGCCAGCAGGTGTTTTCTTTTAAAAACAGGTTGTTAGTAAGAAGGTAGTAAATTTTTGCGGCGGCCTAATTCCTTTTTTCGGGAAGAACATCCTCTTTTGGGGAGACAGTCTGGATGCCAAATTTTTCAAGCCTGTACCAGAAGGTTTTGTAGCTCATACCGAGCAAGCGGGCGGCCTTCGCGGCAACGTTATTGGCCTTTAACATTGCCTTCTTGATTAATTCCTTTTCTAGTTCCTCGAAATTGAGGCCTTCATCAGGTATCGCAATATCCAGAACGCCTGAATCCGGAGAGATTCGTAATTCACCTTTGATGTCATTCAACCCTATTGTATCTGTGTCGCTCAACAGTAGGGCTCTTTCAACAACTGATTCGAGCTGCCGGATGTTGCCAGGCCAGTGGTAATCCACGAGGGCCCTTATTACAGCGTCACTTACCCCTCTGACCCTTTTGCCAAATTCTTTGTTGTATTTATCAACAAAGAATTTGACAAGGGAAGGGATATCTTCCTTCCTCTCCCTGAGCGGAGGGAGTTCGACGGTCACTACCTTAAGCCGGTAATAGAGGTCTTCCCTGAACCTCTTGTCGGCGACTTCTTTTTCAAGGTCCCGGTTCGTTGCGGCTATTATCCGGACATCGACTTTGATATTGTCCTTTCCTCCCAGCCTTCTTATCTCTTTATCCTGTAAAACCCTTAAGATCTTTGTCTGGGTCAGCAAGGGCACGTCTCCAATTTCATCAAGGAAAATCGTACCTTTGTGGGACGACTCAAAAAGCCCTATTTTCCTCCTGGTAGCACCGGTGAAAGCGCCTGGTTCATACCCGAATAGTTCGCTTTCAATGAGGCTATCCGGAATGGCAGCACAATTCACCGCGGTAAAGGAGCCAGTCCGTCGTGGGCTGTTATAATGGATGGCCCTCGCGATGAGTTCTTTTCCGGTACCGCTTTCTCCATATATCAGTGTTGTTACTGAAGTAGGGGTTGCTTTCCGGACAATTTCCATGACATTTTTCATCTTGTCTGAATTGCCGATAATCCCTTCCATCTTAAATTTTCCAAAAAGTGCCGCCTGTAACCTGATATTCTCCTTGAGCAGTTGCATCCTTTCCACTGCCTTCCGAACGGTGAGGATGATCACGTCTTTTTCCAGGGGTTTCATCAGATAGTCAAAGGCCCCCTTTTTTATGGCTTCTACCGCCGAAGAGACCGTCCCGTAGGCTGTCATTATGATAACTGCGGGTTTTACAGAATCTTCTGGAAGGGCATCTAAGAGCTGTAAGCCGCTCATGCCACTCATTTTCAGGTCCGTAACAATCACGTCGGGATTCAGCGTTTTTACCAGATCCAACCCCTCTTCGGCAGAGGCTGCCGTGTAGGCCTCGTAACCTTCGTCTTCGAGGATGGTGTTTAGAATTTCCCGCTGACGATGTTCATCATCAATTACCACTATAACTGCCATAAGGCCTCACCAAAATTTGAGTAGAACAACGATCCCGAGGTTCGATTTTACGAACCATTATGCAAACCAGTACCTTTGTTCATTACATGCGGTGCCCATGGAAAGGAAGAATCAGTTTGACCTCGCTACCCTCACCCGCAACACTATTAAGTTCAACCCTTCCCCCATGTTCTTCTATAACCCTCTTAGCCATGGGAAGCCCAAGCCCAAGACCATTCTGTTTTGTGGAGAAGAAGGGCTCAAATATCTTTGAAAGGTTCTCAGGTGACACCCCTTTGCCGTTGTCGGTTATGGATAGAACAAACTCGTCGCCAACAGACCCTGTCTTTACCGTCAAAATACCTTTCCTTCCGGATGCCCCCATGGAGTGAAATGCATTGCTGATTACATTTAGTACACACGACTTAAAAAGATCCGGATCAACGTCAAGTTCGTGTATGGGAAGATATCCTTTCACAATGGAGATCCCGTCTGCCTCTGCTTTCGCCCAGGTTAGAGATATTACATCCTCGAGGAGCTCTTCAATCTTTACCCTTTGAATATTGAGCTTGATCGGCCGACCGTAGTTAAGAAAGTCGTTCACAAGTTTATTCAGTCTCTCTATTTCCTGCTTTATACCGCTAACTAGATCATTAAACTTCCCCTGGTCCAGTACACCATACTTTTCTCTTATGTGGTCAATGCTTAAGTTTATGAAATTCAAGGGATTTCTGATTTCATGGGCGATATTCCTTGAGAGCTGTCCCAGTCCGGATAGGTGTTCGGCTTCCCTTAATCTTTTCTCCAGCACCCGGTTTTCCCTCAGTTTTTTTACCATAAAATTGAAGCCTTCTGCTAACTGCCCCACTTCGTCCCTGCTTTGAATGGGAATGCTCTGGTTGAGATCTCCGGCTGCAATTCTCATCGCTGCGTCTGCTACCTTTTGAATAGGACGGGTATATTGCCTGGAAAGGATCAGTGTTATTACAATGCCAATCCCAAACACAAAAATGGTCGCGGCGATTTTTTTAACAGTATTCATCCGGAGGAAATGGGAAAAATCATCCTTGTTTATCTTTAAGAGGAGATACCCGTATTGAGTATCTCCAGCAATAACAGGCAGTATTATGTTATATGTCCTGCCTTCTTCTGAGACTGGTTCTCCCAGTTCCGCTTTAATTATTAATTCCCTTTTTTTATAGGCAAGCGGCTGTCCTATTTTCGAAGGGTTGGTGCTTGCTACTACTTCATTGGCGTTACTGATTATGGAGATCTCTTTGATGCCTTTTGCATTCAAATCCTTGAGATATTTGGAAAGCCTGGCCTCATCCGTGGTCCCTGAAGCGGTAACCTCTTCCACTCCTATTTGTATGGCCTTTGTTAGTTCCCTTGTCTGGCGTTCTATTTCACGAAAGAGGTTTCGTTCTGCCTGAGAATAAATGAACAGAAGGGCGGAGATGAGTATGAAACTCAAAAACAACATCATGAAGATGAGTTTCCGGTTGAGAGAAAAATTAAAGGAAAGTTTCTTGAACATAGGGCGATAATATACCATATTTTTACTTCTTAAAGACTATAAAAACCAGAACATGTGCCTTCGGCCGGATTATCTTTTCCCTTGCAAAACCGCCACTGGCCTTGTATGTAAGCATCATAACCTAGCAATATTTCGGGCAGAATTGGGTCTTCGCCATGATAGCAATAATTGATTACCGGGCCGGAAATCTCACCAGCGTGGAAAGGGCGGTCAGGAAGTTAGGTCATGCCTGCCAGGAGACCAATCTCGCTTGGCCGGCAGCCCCCCCATCCCGAGGAAAAGACGCTGATGGAACGCAGGAGGGCTATGAACTGACATTGACAAAACTGATCTCTGAGGCGGTAAATATTCCGGTCATTGCTTCTGGAGGAGGCGGAAAGCCGGAGCACCTTTATGATGTCCTGACCGTAGGCAAAGCTGACGCTGCCCTTATTGCCTCCATGGTCCACTATGGCTATTATCATATCAGAGACATCAAATCCTATCTCAACGATAAAGGCGTAAAAGTCCGGCTTAGATGGTGAACGACGTGTCGAAGATTGAACTGGGGATAGAGCGGTTTATAAAAGAGCCGCCGAAATGGCTCAAAGGCGCCCGTTTGGGATTACTCGCCAACCAGGCCTCAGTTGATCGCCACTTTGAACAGGCTGCTACCCTTTTAGCCCGTTCTTTCCCGGGACGTCTTACTGCCCTTTTAAATCCCCAGCATGGTTTCCACGGAGAAAAGCAGGATAACATGATCGAGTCAAATCATGGCCATGACCCGGTTTTAAACATACCCATATTTAGTCTCTATGGCAGAACCCGGAAGCCATCTAAAGAAATGTTTGACCCTATAGACATCCTGCTGGTTGATTTGCAGGATGTCGGGACGCGCGTCTATACGTTCATCTATACCCTGGCGTATTGCATGGAGGCAGCCAGACAGTGGGATAAGAAGGTGGTAGTCCTTGATCGGCCCAATCCGATCGGTGGTCTTTTGACGGAAGGGAACCTCTTAAAAGACGATTTTCGTTCCTTTGTCGGGCTCTTTCCTATCCCCATGCGTCACGGACTGACCATAGGAGAGGTAGCCAGTCTCTGGCGGGAGGCTTATGGCCTGGACTGCGACCTGGAAGTTATGCCAATGCGAGGCTGGCGACGGGAAATGCTCTTCATGGATACGCGCCTTCCCTGGGTCATGCCTTCACCGAATATGCCGACCCCGGATACGGCATTAGTTTACCCCGGGCAGGTCGTCTGGGAAGGTACTAATATCTCGGAGGGCAGGGGGACTACGAGGCCTTTTGAGCTATTTGGTGCGCCGTTTATTGAGCCGGGGCCTCTCAAAGATAGATTTTCAAAGAGGCGGATAGATGGTGTTATCTTGCGGGAAGTTAGTTTCCAGCCAACCTTCCATAAATGGGCAGGCCATGTTTGTAGTGGTTTCCAGCTTCATGTTACAGACGTTCGTACTTATAAACCCTACTATACCAGTCTTTGCCTGCTGCAGGATACTATGTCACTTTATCCAGATGCTTTTTCCTGGAGGGAACCACCCTACGAATACGAGTATGAAAAGCTTCCTATTGATCTCATCCTCGGCGATGACAGTGTCCGGCGGGCCTTGGAGGAAGGTGCTGATCTGTGTGAATTGACGGCCTCATGGGATAGTCATCTAAATTCTTTTGAAGCATTGCGTCAGCAGTTTTTTCTGTACAGGTGACTTGACCTTAGAGCTTTCCCTTGCCTTTTAAGGTTTCAGGACCCTGATTCAGTAGGCACTAGGATGTATGTATGACATAGGTGTCACTTAATTTGTCATGCCACCCCTGTTTGTTCTTGTCTATGACCGCCCATAGAAACCCTGCGCTCATCGGTAGTGCGGATAAAACATAACCGACCCAACGCAAAAAGGCCTGGCCAAAGGTAAGAGGCAGGCCGGAAGTATGGACCACCTTTAGACCAAAAAGTTTCTTACCAGGCGTCTGTCCGGTATATCCATGGAAAAAGGTGAAATAAGATACTACGATAAGGAGTTCAGCTAGTTGAAAAGGTATGATCAGGCGAAAACCCGACTGCAGGGCGGATGGCCATGAGAAGCCTGATGTTTGGTCTAGTCCGGTTTTAACCGCCATGACACCTCCTAAAAAGAAAAATAGCACTATCAGGTGGATGAGGCAGCAGTCGAAGAAAATGGCAAAAAATCTTGGCCAGAAGCCAGCCCGGTTGTAGTAGAGATTGAAGCCGGAAAAGGTTGCGGCTTCGGAAGACCTAATCATCATTTTTGCCCTGACTACCGACCGGTCCACCATGGTCAGAGGAGGTTGGAGCGAGACGATTGTTCTCCCCAGGCTTGTCGCTATCCTGCTTCAGGCCTTCTTCGGGATGCAGCATTTCTTCCAATTGTAATGACAATTCGTTGTCTTCGAGCAATCCCTCAAGGGATATTTCGTTAGTTTCGGCGGGTGGTACTGGTGAGTCGTTTGCGGCCTGCGGTTCACCGGGTATCGAAGACTCCAATTCCAGATTTGATAGGTCAAATTCGGAGAGGTCTATGCCAGTACTCGCCACAGGCATATCTTCGCTTTTTGATTCTGGTTCCTTCAATTCTGCTGTGAGCTCACTTCCCAGGTCTGAAAAATCAATTTGGGACAGATCAATACTGGTAGGCTGTGCTGGCTCTTCTGGTGGCTCAGTAAAATCTATGGAGATATCATTTTCCGGGGACGGAGATGGCGTTGATATGGGTGGAGGCAGGGTCTGGTTTTCTCTCGATTCAGTGATCGGGGACGGGGGTGGTGACAGAAAAGATATCTGACCAGGTTTGACCGGTATAATGCCTAGCAACATTCTGGTTTCAATTAGATCGTGGTGGCATCTCTTGCAAAAATCCGCATAGTCCAGGTTAGTAAAACCGCATTTAGGGCATTTCATAGTATCTCCCTCTTTTTCTCACGATATATGACCAAGCTCATATTGAATTATACTCGCGATCGCCAACGTGGCTGTTTCAGCCCGCAGGATAAGGCGTCCAAGGCCTACCGGGACAAAACCGACATCCGCGGCTTTATCCACCTCATGTACGGAAAAACCTCCTTCCGGCCCGACAAGTGCACATACTTTCTTCGGTGCCGGAGCCTGAGTCAAAACCCTTCTTAGGTTAGTATCGGAAACTTTCTCCCATAGTATAATCTTTAAGTCATTTTCCCGGCAATTAGCTAGCACCGAAGTCAGGGGCTGTATGTTATGGATGACAGGCACTGTGCGACGATTGCACTGTTTTGATGCCTCAACCGCTATTTTCTGCCATCGTTCTTTCTTGTAGGACATCTTTTCTGCCGTCACCATGGGCACGGACCTTTCACAGGTAAACGGATAAAGGGCAAATACTCCTAGCTCTGTCAGCTTCTGGACGACCAAATCCATTTTCTGCGCCTTTAAGAGCGCCTGTCCGATGGAGATACGTAGAAGGGTTTCCTCTTCGGGAGCCAGGCGCTCTTCAAGCTTTAGTGTCAGAGTTTTGTTGGCTATCGAGGTTATAGTGGCTATATATTCAAGGCCGCTGGCGTCGAAGACTCTGATCCGGTCGCCGCATTTGAGCCTGAGGACGTTTATTATGTGATGAGCGTCAGGGCCTCTGATCGTGGCACTTTCTTTCGAGAATGCTTCGCCTGGTAAGAAAAAACGCCTCATGTTCATTGCTTAATCTTGGTTAGTGCCGCACAGACCCATTCGTCTTCATGGGATACGGACAAAGGACTGAACCCGCACTTTTGATATACCTCCATCAAATCTCTTGTTTGTTCCGAGAGAATGCCTGAGAGTATCAGAATACCCTCTTCTTCCAATCGTTCAAAGAGTAAGGGGCAGAGCCGGACAAGCTCGAGGTACATGATGTTGGCCAAGATAAGGTGGAATTTTTCCGTTAGTTCCGCCAAATCCCTATGGCTGACCATCATTTTATCTTTCAGGCCATTTCTGTATACATTTTCCGAGGCTATTTTGACTGCTTCCGGATCTATATCCACACCGACAACGCGGTGGGCCCCAAGTTTAGCCGCGGCCATCCCCAGTATGCCCGTACCTGTGCCCACATCGAGCACCTTGACCTCCGGGAATTTCTTGCGGAATGTGTCGGTTATGATTATTTTTTCCAGGGTACGGAGGGAGAGATACGTACTGGGATGTGACCCAGTGCCGAAGGCCATTTTGGGATCTATTTCCAGGACAATATCTTCTTTCTTTCCGACGAAATTTTCCCATGAAGGTTTGACCACAATCCTTTTCGTAAGACGCATCGGTTTAAAAAAACTCTTCCACGTTTCTGTCCAATCCTCTTCCGCAATTGTTTCAGAGGTAAGAGATACCGGGTTGCTGCCTGGAAAGATTTTCTTCAGACTTTCTATATGCGCAGAAAGGCAGGCCATTTTATTCTCGTAGGTCATATTCAGGGGCAGATAGGCCTTAATACGCTGAATGGATGACGCTGCATGGTCTGAGCGAGCCGGTAGATCTTCTAAAGATATCCCTCGGCCCGTGAGATTAATTAAAAAATCGGCCAGAGATTCTGCTAAGATAACATCGCAGTCTATTACTATTTCCAGCCACTTCATTTTCTTATCTATTTTGTATTCCGGAGTGCATCCAAAGCTTCCTCAACGATTTCCACGAGATCTGGGTTTTCTTCGGTCAGCAGGCGCTCCAAAGGCCTTATCGCCCGCCGGTCGCCAATCTTCCCCAGCATAAACGCCGCATCACCACGAATGTTCATCATGTTCGAGCTGAGCAAGCTTATGAGCCCGGGGACAAGTAACCGCATTTTTTCCGGCGACTTTTCTTGCAGGACCTCCATTACTACCATAGCTCCTAGACGTACCATGAACTCTTTCCTATCCATAAGGTCGATAAGGATCTGGGGTTTATTTTCTTTGCTAATAATTTCCAGGGCCCCTTGACTATTGCCGATAGTCAGTAGCGAGCCCAGCACTTCCAGAAGACCTTCTTCAGAAAGGGCTTTATCTATCCAGCTTAGGAGCTCTTTTTCATGTACCGCTCCAATGATCTGCGCCCGGCCGTTAATCACAGTTGTGGGAGCAGAGAGGGCATGGTATTTTCTCCCGATATGCGGGAAATGATCCACATCGATTATCCATACCTTAACTCTACGAGAACCTAAAGCAAACTTATCGGCCAGCTCGACCATCCTGGGGCAAATTGGGCAGGATTTATTAATTAAAACCTCAATGTTTATGTCACGGTCGAAGGCCTGTAGGTGTTGCGCAGTATCTTCTTCAAGGGAATTTCGGCCATTTCCCAGACGGATAATAGTCCTCAAAAAGGGGTCAAGTTCTGCCCCTCTAGGCAGAGCCGCGTAATGTATATTTTGCCGGGATGAATTAGCTATTAGAATAGCCGGGACGATGTGGCTATTTGTATTGAGGGATTCTTCTACCGTCAGCAAGTCGGAAAGACTCGCCAGTTGATAAGCAAATTGCTTTAACCCAGCATAAAAACTATCCCGGCCATTTTTTAGGATAATAAGCCTGATTTTGCCTTCTAGCTTTTCTAAGGCATCTTTGGTCCTGTTTATTTCTCTGTCGTCGAGCATATCGCAGTGTTAACAAGTTAGATGGAGGGCAGCAATGACTATTTTCCCGGACTGAATGAGATAGTTAAATTCTTTACAGGCGTCTGGGGTTTTACAGACAATGAGCTCTATGCCCTTTTCTGCAGCAATCTCGTAGACTTCTTTGGACACCTTGAGCACTCCATAGGCACCTGTCCCCACAACCAATACTTCAGGATTTTGAACGATGACTTCTTTTATATCTGCCGGGTAGAGGGCATGGCCTTCTTTACGCCACCAATTTGCGTCCACTCTGTCCGGATAAATAATTACGTCCGAGCGATAGCTCTGGTTGTTGATGGTTATTGAGCCAAAAAGGTAATCGTTTATCATAGGCGTACTCCATCACCTTGCTGCGTTAAGTCGAGTAATTATAAAACGTCATAAGGCAAAGGTCAAAGACATAAGCCGGTGCGCTGGTAAAATAAAAAAGGAAATTGTAAACAGCCCTAGTAAGTGTTGAGCATATGTTGACAAGTACTTGCCTTTAGTCTAACGTGAATACCCAAATTGCGTTGTGAGGCAGGTCATCTCATGGTTAAGAAAGAAATTGTGCTTACGCGTGATGAAATTCAGAAGAGAGTAAAAGCGCTGGGAGAAGAAATCTCTGAGGACTACGCCGGCCGTGAACCAGTACTAATCGGGGTCCTGAACGGAGCCTTTGTTTTCATGGCTGACCTGATACGGTCTATTAACGTTCCTGTCCAGGTAGACTTTATACGTCTGGCCAGCTATGGTTCCAGAACAGAATCAACGGGTGACGTTAGAATCACCAAGGATGTCGAATTGCCTCTTACCGGTAAAGATGTCCTGGTAGTCGAAGATATTATAGATACGGGGTATACCCTGAGCCATTTCAAAGAGGTAATAGCTATTCATCAACCGAGGTCTGTCAAGACTTGTGCTCTAATAAGTAAAACCGAGCGACGAAAAGCTCCTATGGCTATAGATTACACGGGCTTTGAACTGGAGAGAGGTTTTCTTGTAGGCTACGGGTTGGATTACGCCGAGAACTATCGTCACTTACCGGATATTTATTGCCTTAGGATGTGATAGACTAAACAGTTTTATTTGCTGGCAGGGTGGAAAAAGCAATAGAGCAGTTCTAATCAGATCCATTTAACTCGATAGAAGGTTGTTGCAGTTTACGGTGGCATTAGCTAAATTTTATAAGAACATATAGTTTTTCGTCGGTGCTGTATCTAGTCAGGCCATTAGCGGGAGCCCCTGGTAATAAATCATGAAGAAATTATATTGTCTCATCGTTATTTTTGTAATTATGCTTGGGTTTTTTGCATCCTCAGTCGCGGCCAAAGCCATAAAATTAACGGATGTTATCGTAAACAACTCTAGTAATGACCTGTTAGCCTATTTTAACGTCCGAAACTGCTTTGACGAGGATACCAACAAGGCCCTTATGAGCGGCCTTAGGATAAGGCTTGCCGTGAACATCCGCCTTTACCAGGTCTACCATCTCTGGCCGGACACTCTTTTAGCAGCTTTGGATCTGGAACACAGTATTCGCTACGATCCACTGAAGGAGGAATTCATCGTTGATTTAAACGGGAAGATGCTAAAATTTAAGGAACTGTCAAAAGCCCGACAAGCCATAAGCGAAGTAACCGGATTGCCGGTTATTGCATTGAAAAAACTTGTTCCAAACAACCTTTATCAGCTCCAGATAAATGCCTCCATCAAAAAAGAGCCCACCTCTTCCGCTTTTCATTATATAATCTCCTGGTTTTCTTTTTGGGATACGGACACAGACAATTACACGGTAGAGTTCAAATACTAAAGGATGACAGAACCGCTGGACATTAAGAGTCAGACCAAAGAAAGGAAAAGACAAAAGCGAGAAAGACTTATTATTATTGTTACGCTTGTCGTAATTATCGGGCTGGCTTTCCTGGAGACAAGAGTTTTACATCTTTCTCCCCTCTCGGGAGTTATCGGCAGCAACATACTCCTCTTCGTTCTTATAAATATTAACCTTATCCTTGTCCTTCTTCTCATTTTTCTGGTCCTGCGAAATGTGGTTAAGCTTATCTTTGAGCGACGGCGCCAGATACTGGGAGCTAAGTTGCGGACCAGGCTGGTTGTGGCCTTTGTCTTATTTGCCCTGGCACCAACTACCTTTCTTTTTTTTGTTTCATTGCAGTTCATCAATACAAGCATCGATTATTGGTTCAACGTTCGGGTTGAAAAGTCTCTGGAGAATTCCCTGGAAGTAGGGCGCACGTTTTATAAACAGGTCGAACGAAATGTCTTTGCCCATGCCAACGGGATTAGTATGGAAATTACCCGGGCAGGATTGATACCTGAAACGATGCGTGCCACTTTACGTCAGTATTTGCGGGCGGAACAAGAAAATCGCCACATTGATACGATCGAGGTTATTCTGCCCTCGCATGAAAAAATCGCTGATTACCGGCGTTCAGGCATCGGCATCTCTGAACCGACTGAAATTCCTTCAAAAATATTGAGGCAGTGCCTCAACGGAGAAAAGGGCATTATCGATACGTCGTCATCGGCTAATGGCGATTTGGTGAGAGGATACGCGCCTATCAATCCAAGCCTTGATGGGCCGGAGGGGAATAAGGTTGCGGGTGTCTTGGCTGTTGGTATTTTTATTCCAGCCGACCTTACCGGCAAGATGAAAAACATATCTAATGGTATCGAAGACTATAAGCAGTTAAAGCTCCTTAAACATCCAATCAAAATCAGCCTGATTATTATTTTGCTGATTATTAGTCTGATCATTATTTTTTCTGCGACGTGGTTCGGTTTTTATCTGGCAAGAGGTATCACTATTCCTATCCAACAGCTGGCTGAAGGGACGCATCGCATTGCCGGTGGTGACCTTGATTTTACTATCGATATCAGGTCGGAAGATGAGGTTGGGACGCTAGTAGAGTCATTCAATAAGATGACTGCCGACCTTAAGGCAAGCCGCTCCGAGTTGCAAAAGGCCGGCAAAGAACTCCAGAAAAGTAATTTGGAGCTAGAGCAAAGGCGGCGTTACATGGAAATAATCTTGAGCAATGTGGCTGCTGGTGTCATTTCCATGGACAACGATGGCCACGTTGCCACGATGAATAAGTTTGCGGGGGAACTGCTGGGAGTACGCCACAGTGATATTATGGGCAGGACCTATAAGGAGTTGGCTACGCCTGAGCAGTTGTCTGTAATGAACGCCCTGGTGGAGGAAGCCCGTAGAACAAGGAAGGGTTCTGTGCAAAAGACGGTTCGAATTACGGTTAACGGCAAGAGCCTCTGTCTTCTGGTTAACGCTACGCTACTGAAAGATGACTCAGACAATGACATGGGGATGGTTATTGTTTTTGGTGATTTAACACAACTGGAAAGGGCCCAGCGTATGGCGGCCTGGCGTGAGGTGGCCAGGCGTATAGCACATGAAGTAAAAAACCCTTTGACGCCCATACAGCTGTCTGCCCAAAGATTGCGCAAGAGATATATCGAGATATTGGGAGATGACAGCAAAGTACTTGATGACTGCACCCACACCATCATTAACCAGGTAGAGGAATTAAAACAACTGGTCAATGAATTTTCACTTTTTGCCCGCCTGCCGGCGATAAACCCGACTTTGAATAGTCTGGAAAGCGTTGTTGATGAAGTTGTAACATTATACCGAGAAGGTCAAAAGGGTATTGATTTTGTCACAAAGGTGCATCAGGCTATACCGCAGTTTTACTTTGATCGTGACCAGATCAAGCGGGTGATGATCAATCTCTTTGACAACGCCATTGCCTCTATGGAGGGTAGTGGTCAAATCGAAACAGAGATTTTTTATGATGATTCTAATCCGCCTATGGTACGGATTGAAGTTAGTGACACTGGCACGGGGGTTGCTTCCGAGTACAAACACCGGCTGTTTGAACCTTATTTTTCGACAAAAAAGGGGGGAACCGGTCTGGGGTTGACTATTGTAAGCACCGTTATATCCGATCACAACGGTTATATCAGAGTACAAGGCAATGAACCGAGGGGGACCAGGTTCATCATCGAACTTCCTTTACAGACATGAAAGGAAACATGGGCTGGAGATATGCCAAAGCGTATATTGATAGTAGATGATGAAATAAGCATCTTAGACTCTCTTGGTGGGATACTGGAGGACGAAGGTTTTGAAACTGTCCGGGCACAAACCGGGGAAGAAGCCCTGGCCCGGGTAAACGAGGCCATACCGGATTTAGTGCTTTTGGATATATGGATGCCTCCGGGCATAGATGGGCTGGAGGTCCTCGGGAAGATTAAGCAGGATTATGCTTTTATTCCCGTTGTCATGATGTCCGGGCATGGCACCATCGAGACGGCAGTTAAGGCAACCAGACTGGGTGCGCATGATTTCATAGAAAAACCGCTTTCGCTGGAAAAAATTGTTCTGACTATAAATAATACAATTAACTACAGCCAATTGCAGGAGGAGAACCTTCTTTTACGTCAGCGAGCCTGGCGGAAGCCAGAACTTACCGGGCAAAGCGAACCGATGTTGGAGTTAAAGAGGCAAATTGCCTTAGTTGCACCTACTTCGGCGTGGGTTTTGATAAAGGGGGAAAATGGGGTGGGCAAGGAATTAGTGGCTCATGCATTGCATAGGCAAAGTAAACGAGCTGCAAGCTCCCTCATCGAAGTTAACTGTGCGGCTATTCCTGAGGACCTGATTGAAAGCGAGCTCTTCGGGCATGAAAAGGGCGCCTTTACCGGTGCTGCAACTATGAAGCGCGGCAAATTTGACCTGGCCGACAAAGGCACGCTGTTTTTGGATGAGATTGGCGATATGAGTCTTAAAACTCAGGCCAAGATATTGCGCATTCTGCAGGAACAGAAATTCGAGCGTGTAGGTGGGACAAAGACCATAAATGTCGACGTACGCGTCATCGCGGCCACGAACAAATATCTCGAAGGGGAAATCAAAAGAGGGACCTTTCGCGAAGATCTTTACTATCGGTTAAACGTAGTCCCGATTGAGGTGCCGCCCCTGAGGCGGCGATTGAGTGACATACCTCTGCTGGTCAAGGAGTTCCTGGATGAATTTGCGGCAGATGGTGGGTTAAGGCGTAAAGGGATAACTGCTGGTGCCTTGCGGCTGCTTGCTACCTATCATTGGCCTGGAAATGTTAGAGAATTAAGGAATGTTGTGGAAAGGCTGGTCATTATGTCTCCGGAGGAAATGATTGCGGAGGAAGATATTTCTTCTACCATATCCGGAAATAAATCAGCAGAAAAAGAGACAGGTGACATGTTTGCGCTGGAAACATTCAAAGAGGCTAAGGCTCATTTTGAGCGGGAGTTTATTTTACAGAAACTGGCCGAAAATAATGGTAATATTTCACAGACGGCTGAAAAGATAGGTCTTGAGAGAAGCCATCTTCACCGTAAGATGAAAGCCTTGGGTTTGGACAGCGCAAGGTTTGGATGATATCGAATGTTTTTACATGAGGCCATGGTTTTGAAACGTGTGCTGGTTTTTTGAAAAATTATTGCATGGAGTGAAGGAAAAATAGTTTGAAAAATGATTTCCTCGTTACTATATTCATAATAAACGATGGTACCGGGTAGTTTTTAAGATGAGAGACGATAAGGGATACAATAATGTTCCTGACCAAAGGGAACTAGAAAAGGAATTGGCAGAGTATTTATCCAAGAAATACGGAGATAAGGTGCGCATTGTTTCTCCGTTTGTCCTGTCAAGGCCCGGGCCGGATGACACCGCTGGTAAGAAAAATTTAAGCGGTAAGGACGTTATTCTAAACTTTAATACCAAGCCGGAAGAACTTGAGGCCTATCTGGATGAATATATAGTAAAGCAACATGAGGCCAAGGCCATTATAGCTACCAAAGTTTGCACCCACTTCAACCGTGTTAAGTATTCGCTTATGCATGGGAAGGGTATGGACGTGGGCGAGATCAAGAATAATATCATCATGATTGGTCCAACTGGTGTAGGGAAGACCTTCATGATAAAGCTGATTGCAAATAAACTCGGCGTGCCTTTGGTGAAGGGAGATGCTACTAAGTTCAGCGAGACGGGCTACGTTGGCGGTGACGTGGAAGACCTCGTTCGTGACCTTGTACGGGAGGCCGGCGGGGATATAGAGCTTGCCCAGTATGGCATCATTTATATCGACGAAATAGACAAGATCGCCTCCAGTAGCCAACATCTCGGACCGGATGTTTCACGTACTGGCGTGCAGCGAGCGCTTCTGAAACCAATGGAAGAGACAGACGTGGATATGAGAGTTACGCACGACCCTATTGCTCAGCTCGAGGCTATAGAACATTACCGCAGGACTGGAAAACGTGAGAAACGAACCATAAACACCCAGAATATTCTGTTTATAGTTAGTGGTGCTTTTAGTGACCTGGCCGGCATAATCAAAAACCGTATGGTCGGTCAGGGGATCGGTTTTGGCGCGATAATGACCTCCAAAAGCAACAAGGTTGATTATTTGAGGCATGTTAAGGCCGAAGATCTCATCGAATATGGTTTCGAGTCAGAATTCGTAGGTCGATTGCCGGTAGTAGCTGTATTTGAGGAGTTATATGTAGAGGATTTGTATGATATCCTCAGGAATCCGACTTGTCCGGTGATAAGAGGCAAAAAGCGTGATTTTAAGGCCTATGGAATTGACATAGTGTTTGAAGATGAGGCCCTGCGCATTTTGGCAGAGAAAGCATATACTGAGAGGACAGGGGCTCGCGGTTTGGCCAGAGTAGTGGAAAAGTGCCTTTTAGGGTTCGAGAAGACCTTACCCTCGACATCTATTCGTTTCTTGGTTGTTACCCCGGAAACGGTTATGGATCCGGTTGCTGAGTTGAATCATCTACTTACCAACCCAGATAGTCCAACCTATCTTGAAAGATACAACAGGGCCGGGGAGAGGGAATTAGAGGCCATAAAGTCGGCTATCATAGAGCTTAAAGAAGAAATCTTTAACAGCCGGGGGATATCTGTTAATCCTTTCAGACTGCGCTACCTGGCCGAATTGTGTCTGACCAGGGATATTGACATGCATGCTTCTATTGAGGAGCTTCTATTCATAATTGAACAGATAAGGAATTATGAGGAAGCTTTTTTGGATAAATATGGCATTAAAATTGTTTTCAGAGATGATGCCGTTGATCAAATAATTGAGCGGTCCAGGCAGGAAGGGAATACTGCCTATGTTGTCTGTAACAACTTAACTAAGTCATATCAGTATGCACTAAAAATAATTCAGAACCGGACCGGGCGAAGTACATTTCATCTCCCCGCGCAGGCCGTGTCTACCCCCGAGCTATTTATCAACCGTTTAGTCAAGAAGTCCTTTGATGCTTCTCTGAATGACTCCTCGAATAATAGCTCGAATAATAGTTAAGAAGACTTAAGCTGGACATGATGAGAGAATCAAGGCTGTGTCCATAAGGTGATGGGATAGAATGACAAGTGTTAGCATATAAAAATGTGAAGGGATATTTAAAAAAGGCATGATCGGCATATCCAAACTATATTGTGGAACTGTAGAACCATCTGACGCGTTGCGCTACGGCAGACACTCTGGAAAGCTGCCCTCGCACCTTCTGCAGTTTTCAGCGGACAAAAAGCCTGTTGTCGTGTGGAATATTACGCGGCGCTGTAACCTCAAGTGCGTGCATTGTTACGCTCAGGCTGACAATGTGGGCGCACCGGATGAACTTTCCACTGCGGAAGGAAAAGGGCTAATCGATGATCTCAGTCGATTTGGCTCTCCTGTCCTTCTTTTCTCCGGCGGCGAGCCTTTCATGCGTCCGGATCTGCCTGATCTTGCGGCCTATGCCGTGGAAAAAGGGATGCGGGCCGTAGTTTCTACAAATGGCACGCGTATCAGCAAAGACATGGCCAAGATCTTGAAGAAGATCGGCCTTTCCTATGTGGGTATAAGCCTGGATGGTATGGAAGAGGTCAATGACCACTTTCGCGGTGTCAAAGGGGCCTTCGCAGCGGCCATGAAAGGCATCAGAAATTGTCAGGAAGAAGGTATCAAGGTCGGCCTCAGGTTCACCATTAACAAGCTCAATGCTGGGGAAGTACCGGCTATTTTTGACCTGCTAGAAAGAGAAGAGATACCGCGAGTCTGTTTTTATCACCTGGTTTATGCGGGAAGGGGTAGTAAACTGGTTGAGGAAGACCTTTCTCACGCCGAAACCAGGCGGGTGGTGGATATCATCATTGATCGCACCAATGACCTCCATCGTCGCGGCAAACCCAAAGAGGTGCTGACGGTGGATAACCACGCCGATGGCCCTTATGTTTACCTGCGTATGGTAAAAGAGAATTCACCAAGGGCCGCGGAGGTCTTGGAATTGCTCCGGATGAACGAGGGTAATAACTCCGGCCGTGGCATTGGTTGCATAAGTTGGGACGGCAGTGTACATGCCGATCAGTTTTGGAGGCATTACTCATTTGGAAACATTCGCGAACGGCCGTTTAGCGTGATCTGGACCGACCTGGCTAATCCGCTTATGGCTGCGCTTAAAAATAAGAAGGCGCATGTCAAAGGGCGCTGTGCACGATGCCAGTGGCTTGACATATGCGCCGGGAATTTTCGAGTAAGGGCTGAGGCGGTAAGCGGTGACATTTGGGCACCGGATCCGGCTTGTTATCTGACGGATGAAGAAATCGGCATCGCAGGAGAGGCGTAAAGATGTTATTTCCGGACTACCGAGCGCGGCGCATGCGCCAAAGCGAAAATTTCCGTTCCCTGATTCGGGAAACACACCTGTCAGTGGATCAGTTTATTTATCCTATTTTTGTCGTAGCGGGGGAAAAGGTAAAGAACCCTATCCCTTCCATGCCTGGGTGTTTTCAGCTCTCAATCGACCAGTTGAAGGCTGAGATTAAGGAGATTAAGGAAGTCGGCCTTAAGGCCGTTCTTCTTTTTGGTATCCCTGAGAAGAAAGATGAGATAGCCTCACAGGCCTATGCCAAGCAGGGGATTGTCCAGAGGGCTATTGCCGAGATAAAGTCGTTGGATGAGAATCTTCTGGTTATCACTGATGTTTGTCTCTGCGAGTACATGAGTCATGGACACTGCGGTTTTGTCTCCAAAGGCAGAGTGGATAATGACGCCACCCTTGAAATACTGGCCAGGACAGCCCTTTCGCATGCCATGGCGGGTGCGGACATGGTAGCCCCCTCGGATATGATGGATGGCCGGGTGGCTGAGATCCGCGAGACCTTGGACGAAAATGGCTTTGAACATATACCCATCATGTCTTATGCGGTAAAGTATGCATCCAGTTTTTACGGGCCCTTTCGTGAGGCGGCCGAGTGCGCCCCTCAATTCGGCGACAGGCGATCCTATCAGATGGACCCCGCCAATAGCCGTGAGGCGCTGCGTGAGGCTACCCTGGACATGGAAGAGGGTGCCGACATCCTCATGGTTAAACCCGCCCTTCCTTATCTGGACATAATTGCCCGGCTGCGTGAAGAATTTGACCTTCCCATTGCTGCCTATCACGTAAGTGGCGAGTATGCCATGGTAAAAGCAGCCGGAAAAATGGGATGGCTTGATGAAAAGCGGGTCATGATGGAATGCCTGCTTAGCATAAGGCGGGCCGGAGCGGATATTATTATTACTTACTACGCCAAGGATGCGGCAAGGCTCCTAACCAGATGAAATCAAATCATCCCCATCCTCATTCCCCCCACGTCCATGGCCTTCAATCCGGTCAGGGCGTGCCAACACTCCGCCTTGTAGCCTGGGAACTGACAAGAAATTGTAATCTTTCCTGTGTCCACTGCCGTGCTGCAGCCACCCGTGGACCCTACGATAACGAATTATCAACAGAAGAATGTAAAACCATTATTGACGATATTGCTGCCCATGCCCAGCCGGTTATGATCATGACTGGTGGCGAGCCACTCTTGCGTGAAGATGTTTTTGAACTGGCACGCTACGGCACAGACAAGGGCTTGCGTATGGTCATGGCCACCAACGGTACCCTTATCACGCCGGAGGTTGCCCGGTCCATGGTAGATGCCGGGATAAAGAGGCTCAGCATAAGCATTGATGGGGCCACAGGCGAAAGCCATGACAAGTTCCGCCAGGTGGATGGGGCCTTTAAGGGAGCACTGGAAGGAATCGCGCTGGCAAAGCAAACAGGTCTAGAATTTCAGATTAACACCACCATTACCGAGACCAACCTGGGGGAACTACCGGACATACAGGATCTAGCGGTGTCTCTCGGGGCCGTGGCGCATCATATTTTTCTGCTCGTTCCTACCGGCCGGGGCAAGGATCTGGCTAGTCAGGCCCTTTCAGCCAGTGAATACGAAAAAACCTTAAACTGGTTCTATGATCAAAAGGAAAAGGTGCCTTTACATCTCAAGGCCACCTGTGCCCCGCACTACTATCGGATCTTAAGACAGCGGGCCAAGGCCGAAGGAAAAGAAGTAACCTTCCAGTCCCATGGCCTGGATGCGGTGACCAGGGGATGTCTGGGGGGTATCGGTTTTTGTTTTGTTTCGCATCGCGGGGACGTCCAACCCTGTGGCTACCTGGAGGTAAACTGTGGTTCCGTGCGTGAAACACCCCTTTCACGGATATGGTGTGAATCAACGGTTTTTCTTAACCTGCGCAATCCGAAGATGTACAAAGGCAAGTGTAGCGTTTGTGAATATCACCGTTTCTGTGGGGGCTGCCGGGCAAGAGCTTATGAGATATCGGGTGATTATTTGACCGAAGAGCCTCTCTGCATGTATAAGCCATTGAAAAGAGAAGTCTTGGCCCGAACTAAGGCCTAAGCAGTGCATTTGTCATTGATGCCATGAATAAAGTGCAGACCCCTTCCATGGATGAAATAGATAGGGCCATCTTAAACGAAGTGCAATCCAATTTCCCCATTGAGCCTCGCCCTTACGCGATAATAGGGGAACGTTTTCACCTGTCTGAAAAAGAGGTTTTAGACCGAATTGGGCGTTTGAAGGAAACGGGTATAATACGCCGCTTAGGGGCAAATCTTGATTCCCGCCGTTTGGGGTATATGACAACCCTATGTGGGGCCAGAGTCCCATCGGAAAAGCTGGATGAATTCATCGAGGTCGTAAATTCTTACGACGGAGTAACCCATAACTATCTGAGAAAACACGCCTTTAATGTCTGGTTTACCTTTATTGCCGAGTCTTCCGAGGTTATTGAAAGACAGCTTGAAGAAATAGCAAAAAAGACTGGCGTCAAGGTCTACAACTTTCCTGCCACACGCTTATTTAAAATCAAGGCCACGTTTAAAGTTTGAAGAAGAAGTAGCGTAAGCTAATAGGGCTTATTAGGGAGACGCTCACGGAGATGATGTTTCCGTTCCAGTTTCTCCTGGACTTCTAATATTACGGTGGCAAAAAAATACTTATTCTATTCTCAGCCGCCGGAGCGCTTCGGTGTGTAGCCCATCTTCTCCAACGCTATCATGAGCGCGTCACGGTGGTCTCCCTGGATTTCGAGGGAGGTATCCTTAACCGTGCCGCCTGTGCCGAGCTTCGCCTTCAATTGCTTGAGGAGCGCCGCCCTTTCCTTCTGCGGCATCTGTAAGCCCTCGATGACCGTGACGGACTTCCCGCCCCTGCTTTTCCGGTCAAGCCGGACAGTAACCTTCTGCTGTGCAGGACGCAAGCTTGCCTGGAGATTATTTCCTGCGGGTCTTACCTTCCGGGGGATCGCCTTTTCTGTGGAGTACACTAACTTAGATTTTTCGTCGGGCATAGTTTAATTCTAGGACGGGCCGCCTCTCCCCTCCGGATTTATGAACATGCATAGCGAGCGCATTCCCCGTCCGCCTCAGGCGGACAGCGGGGTTAG
>CAYSYZ010000015.1:23221-27378 GCA_964435205.1 uncultured Desulfovibrionales bacterium | reverse complement strand
TACTTTAAAAGATAACCATGAAGAGAGACCCATGATCGGCATATTTGATTCAGGGATTGGCGGTCTTACCGTAGTCAAGGCCGTTTTTCAGCAACTCCCGGACTATGAAATCATATATTTTGGAGATACGGCCCGAACACCCTATGGGACGAAAAGCCCGGCCACCATTATCGACTATGCTATCCAGGATACTGAATTTTTGCTTTCCAAAGGGGCCAAAATTATTGTCGTTGCCTGTAACACCGCCTCCAGTGTAGCCACAGAAGCGCTGCGGGACAGGTTCGCCGGCATGCCCATATTCGAGGTAGTAACCCCGGCCGTCGTCAAGGTCACACAGGTCACAAAAAATTACAACGTGGGTATCATTGGTACCAGAGCGACCGTTAATAGCAACATTTACAACAAAAAGATAAAAGACCTGTATCCAGACATTAAGGTGTTCTCTAATGCCTGCCCGCTTCTCGTGCCTTTAGTGGAAGAAGGATGGCTTAAGCGCCGCGAGACTAAAATGATCTTAAAAAAATACCTTTACCCGCTGAAAAGAAAGCAGATCGACACCCTGGTACTGGGCTGCACCCATTATCCCCTGCTTAAAGATATTATTCAGGCGAAAATGGGTAAACGAGTTAAGATTGTGGACTCATCAGCGGAGACGGCCGTTTATATTAAAAACTACCTTACCGAGCACCCGGAAATTGACGTTATACTCAAACGAGGCAACAATAACCAATTTTATGTCTCAGACTTTACGCCTACCTTTGCAGAGATTGCCAAAAAGATCCTGGGGCGGCCTATACATCTTTTATTGGCATAGACTCGTCCGGTAAAAAGGAGGAAAGCATAATGAATATCTGCAAAAAAGTTTTTTTGATTGTAACGATGACCCTGTTACTCACCTCATGCGCCTGGCCACCTCAAAAGGCGTCAATACCAAAACCCGAGCCGCTCCCTGCACTCCCTAAAAGGCCTCCGGTTAATTTTCGTATTGAAGGAACTACCGCCTATGTCAGCGTAGATGAGATGAAGGCCCTCATGAAATATGTGCTGGACTTAGAAGAGAGAAACAAAGCGGCGGACTGGGAATTAGGAAAAATTCGTGAGGCGCTGCAGTAACAATGTCTTTACAAAAAGATACCACGCAAAAAGGTAGTAACACACGCCGTAAGGGAAAACATTATATCTGTCATGCCTGTGGGAAAGAGCTCCCTTTCTGCTGGACATGCCGGTGTGGGTTCCAGATTTGCCCGGCCTGTATGGAAGAAAACATGTGGGGACTGTCCTGTAATGCAGTTACCTGGATATCTCCGGATTGCGGCGACATGTGTGTATTTTGAAAGGGATGTCTTCGCTGCCTTGACATGCTGGTATATTCGAATTATTCTTAAATAAAACGAAAAATCATATCTATAAGATTTATGCTCAAGTTTCTTGACCTATTCAGCAAAAGTAAGGCCGGCACGAGGATTTCAGCCGATAAAGGTATTTTCCAGCACAAGTACGAGTCTTTTAAAAGTATACTGGCTGGAAATAACCGGGCTCTCGAGATCATAACTGATCTGGAGCATACCTTTTACGAGGATAAACCCTTTACCATGGCTTATGTCTTAGCCCAGTCTGAGATATTGATAGGGGAAGTGTACAACATTGCTGAAGACCTCAATGGCCTATCCGGGGGGAAATATCCGGGGCTTTTTGAATCTGCCGAAAGAATAGGCGTGGCCATCCTCAGCGAGCTGGAGAGGAAGAAAAAAATTGTAACGACAGACCTGGTACTGCCTCTCAAAAAGCTGGGAAGGGAAAGGGTCTCTGAAGTGGGTGGTAAGGCGTCTAATCTAGGAGAAGTCTTCAACCGCGTCGGACTTCCCGTTCCACGAGGATTTGCCATAACCGCCTATGCCTGCCAGTATTTTATGGAATATAATAAACTTCCCGACCTGATTGAAGGTAAATTGACGGGGCTAGACGTCAATGATACGGAAAATCTTGTCCGGGTTAGCGAAGAGATACAGGCGCTTATTTTAAGATCTGAACTGCCTCCAGATTTAGAAAAAGCCATCCTTCAGGCCGCGGAGGAATTAACGCAAAGCGTAGGCCCGGGTGTGCGGCTCGCGGTCAGGAGCAGCGCTACGAGTGAAGATTCCGAGGCCAGCTTTGCCGGCCAGCATTCCACCGTCTTGAACGTTACCCAGGAAAACCTGATCCATGCCTATAAAGAGGTGGTGGCCAGCACCTTTAACCCCAGGGCCATTTTTTATCGCCGGAGCAAGGGTTATCTGGACCAGGACGTCATTATGAGTGTAGCCTGTATACCCATGGTTGATGCCAAGGCCAGCGGGGTAATGTATACCGTAGATCCCAATGACAGCAGTCACGCGGCCATCATGATCAGTGCGGTCTGGGGATTGGGTGTCAGCGCAGTGGATGGCTCAGTAGCTACCGATTTTTATCAGATCGACAAAAAAGACAGACATATTGAAGTCTTCGAGGTAGCCAGGAAAGACATTTTAGTCAGGTCCGATATACAACATGGTCTCACGGAAGAACCTGTCGCCGATGAACTAAAGACCATAGCCTGCCTCAACCAGGCACAGATAGAGGTGCTGGTCGATTATGGTCTCAGACTGGAAAAACACTATGGTGTCCCTCTGGATATCGAATGGGCCATAGATCAGGAGGACAAGCTGTATATCCTGCAGGCGCGCCCCCTGAAGTTCGCAGGCGAAGCAGTTTCGGAGCCTGGAGAGGGCCCAGAAAAGGAATTCGCCAATTACCCGATACTCCTGAAAGGTGGGTCTTCGGCTTCAGATGGGGTCGCTTCCGGCCTGGCCTATGTCATTACCTCGGATCACAACCTCCTCAATATACCGGAAGGCTCGATTTTGATTGCCCCCCAGACATCTCCTCGCTATGTATCTATAATTGGTCGCGTCCAGGCAATTGTGACCGACGTGGGCAGCGTTACAGGGCATATGGCTTCTGTAGCCCGGGAATTTCGCATTCCGACCCTGGTCGGCACTGGTAATGCCACTGCGACCATCCCTCACGGAGAGGAAATTACGGTAGATGCCAGAAATAAAGTTGTTTACAGGGGACGGGTACAACAGCTTTTGAAAGAGAAAAAGAAACTTAACCCTATGAAGGGCAGTCCAACATACAAGGCCATGCAGTCTGCGTTGGGAAAAATCGCCCCCTTAAACCTGGTTGACCCTAAACAGGACAATTTTAAACCAGAGGCCTGTCGGACAATCCACGACATCATCCGATTTGCTCACGAGATGTCAATGCGGGAAATGTTCCGGATCAGTGATGATCTTGAGGCCGGAGAACACATCGCTGTCCGCTTCCGCTCTTCCCTGCCCCTTAACATTTATATTGTCGATTTGGGGGGCGGCCTTGGTGCCCATGCAGCCGGGCCCGAGGTAAAGGTAGAGGACGTGACCTCTGTACCTTTCAATGCCCTATTGAAAGGCATGACTCACAAGGATGTCCAGTGGCTGGGCCCAACCAGGATGGATTGGAAAGGATTTGCTTCTGTACTGGCCGAATCTGTATTCCGCGACCCGCTACAGGAAAGCGGGATGGGTGGCCCAAGTTACGCCGTCATATCTGGCGAGTACCTAAATTTCAGCTCCCGGCTGGGCTATCACTTCGCTACCGTAGATACGTATTGTGGACCGGCTATTAATGATAATTACATCACCTTCTATTTTAAAGGGGGAGCAGCTGACATCCAGCGGAGGTCGAGAAGGGCTGCCCTGATAGCCTCCATCCTAAAAAGAATGCGCTATAAGGTAGAGCAGAAAGGAGATATGATTAAAGGGGAGTTGAAAAAGTATGACCAAAACATCATCGAGGACAAGCTGGACATGCTGGGCAGGCTTCTCGGAGCGGTCCGTCTTCTGGATATGGTTCTATCCGATGATGGCCAGGTTGATTGGTATGTTGATGAATTTTTCAAGGGCAATTATAGTTTCCAGCCCCCGCCCGCTCCGCAGACTGGCCCATAAAAGTTCACCGTAGCGGTTCCAGCTATAAAAACTCTTGTCTTACGCAATAAAACAGGCTAAAAGAGACGTACTCGTACACTCAGCCGATTACTTTCTGCGGGCTGCCGCCGCAAATTGCCACCGATAATTTTTAAGACAAATGCAAAAGAG
>CAYSYZ010000015.1:14690-23211 GCA_964435205.1 uncultured Desulfovibrionales bacterium | reverse complement strand
AAATTGAAGAATTAGAAGCGGAGAAAAGAGGCAATTACCGCAAGATACTAGAGCTCACGGAAAAAGAACTTCAGAACCGTGAGCTCCATACAGAAGAAATTCACAGTTTGCGCAAGAATAATTTTGAGATATCCTTTCAAATACTTACCAAGAAAAACGAAAAAAAGAAGCTAAAATATTATCCGCCTGAGGCTTAGCGTTCAGTTCATACGGGGCATCACTTATGAAATGTCGGAAAGACGAAACCCTCAAGAAATGTATCTGTACGTATGAACCTTGCCCGCGTAAGGGTATCTGCTGTGAATGTTTGAGTTGCCACCTCCAGAACCGGGAATTACCTGGTTGCTGCTTCTCTAAGGAAGCTGAACAGACGTATAATCGATCCTTCGAATACTTTGCCCAGTTAGTACAGGCCGGGAAGATTTAGCGTAGAGAAAAATAGAAGATGACCGAAGCCAATAAAAAGGCGAACGAAGAGGTGAATGAGCTGGAAGAACCAAGACCGATCATTCCCGGCGAAAACTTTCGCTTTGTTTGCCATAAGGGATTAAAATGTTTTACCCACTGTTGCCGGGATCTCAATCTGTTTCTCTCTCCATACGATATACTGAGGCTAAAGAATAGGCTGGGATGTTCATCCGGAGATTTTCTGCGGAGATATGCCTCTACCAATATTGGTATTGTCTCAGGATTCCCGGTGATGACTCTTCGCATGAAAAAAGATAAAGAACGGACATGTCCTTTTGTCACGCCTGACGGCTGTACTGTGTATGAGGACCGCCCCGCATCGTGCCGCACTTATCCTCTGGGTCGCCTTGCAGAAAAAAACAGAGACACCAACATGAAAAAAGAGACCTACTTCCTTTTTAAGGAAGACCACTGCCACGGATTTGAAGAACCGAATGAATGGTCCATAGAAGAGTGGCTGGACGATCAGGAAATAAGAATTTACAATGAAATGAATGACCTCTTTATGGAGCTCATCGTCAGCCGGGATCGTACGGGTGTTGAGCATCTATCCGGTGAACAGATGCGAAATTTCGCCCTTGCTTGTTATAACCTTGATAAATTCAGAGACGTTGCTTTTTCATCTGGATTCCTGGATAAATTTGCCCTTTCACCCGAATACGTCAAAAAGCTTCATTCAGACGAGCTGGAGCTGATGAAATTTGGCATCCGGTGGGCCCAGTTTTCCGTCTTTGGAGAAAAAACCCTGCCGTTAAAGTAGAAGGGGAGGGCTATGGTTAGCGTCTTTTGGGCCTTGTCTTCCTGGCAGCCTTTTCCTGTTTCATCTCCTTGAGTCTATCCCCTTCCCAACGGAAGATGAGCCTTGGCCTGGCCGGAGCAGGATGTCTCTCCAGTGCATAAGCGGTCAGTAGCGGTAGGGAGACACTCGGTTCTACCCAGGCCATAGCAAAATCGGCGTCCTTCTTTATCTTTCCCCATGACCGGGCTTCACCCAGGGTCGACCCAGAAAGGCCGCCGTCCAGGGAAACCGCTGTAGTAACTTGTATGGCGTAGCTGTGCCCCCGCTCAACGCCGAATATGTAACTCATGACGACTGAGTCGTTAATATAGTTCTTCGGCACGCCACCGGCAACATAAATGGCCGCTGTCTTGTTTGCGTTGGCTACAATTTGCGTAAGTTCATAATTGTCCTGTATAGAATCAATTGCAACACCCGGTTTTGACGTTATCTTACATCTATGCCGGTGCTCGGTAAGACCAATACCCATGGATGAATCGTTTATGGCTGGTGAAAATAGCGGGACACCTAAACGACTACACTGGTAAACAATGGAGTGTTCATCATCGAGATGAGTACCTAAATAATCAAGGTACTGCCGGCTGGAATAATTGCCTGGTGCCAGTTTATCAGCTATCTTGCCACACCACAGGTCTGTATTCCAGAAGGCCTCCTCATCTACATACGTGTCATAAATGCGATCTATATAAAGGTCTCTAAGGGCCCTATCATCTGCGGCCGGAGTACCTTTGTAGTGCTGATATCCTCTGGCCTGATATATATCCTGATAAAGAATGGCCCCTGTAGACACCACCACGTCCACATAGCCGCCCACAATTAATTCCCGGATGACGTTCCTTAACCCGGCCGCAATCAAGGGCCCTGCCAGACCCAAAAGGATGGTGGGCCTATCCGGATCCCTAAACATCTTGGACAAGACTCTGGCGCAGTCGCCTAAATTCCTCGCCTGTATGGACATACCACTCATCTGTCCCAGCAAATCGCCTATGGTCATTCCCGGTGTAATCTCCACCGGGCGTATGACCTCAGCTAAAAGCTTGCGTTTATGCCGCCGGTCTTTTGGAGAAAGTGTGGGATAGCTAAATTGAGCTCCTTTCATTACCACCTCCTGAGAAATTGCAAATTACAGGCTAAAAAGGAAAAGACTTGGCAACCCTTTTACTGAAGAGCCCTAGCTAACCTTTTTTTGCGGAGCATTGAACGCTCGAGATTACGGATATACTCCTGCAACAGACTCTGCGATTTGCTGTCTATATCTGTAAATTCAAGACCAGATAGCCTCAGGTTGGTCATCACATCATCCTGTGTTCTTCTTACCACAGCCGAGTCAATGTAAATCTCGTAAACTTGCTCCTCCAGAGGTAGCTCAAGCTTGATCTCTTCTAAATTGTCCCCGTTTTCTAGAAGTTTTGCCTTGCTACTGTCCAGTGGCACCGTTATAGCCAGCCCACTTATGCTTATGTTAACGACGTCAAACGGTATGCCCCTTCGTTCTTCCACAAATATTATCATCTTGCTGCCCGTAGGCGCATTAATACGAAAGTGCCGTCGTCTCTGAATACGAACGATCTCTTTGGGAAAATAAATCCATATACCGCTGTCTTCGGCCTTGTATAGCTTGGTTTTAAAACTATATGGTATCTTCTGGCTATCCGAGCATTCAAAAACAAGCTCGCCATCCGACCTGGAACGCATAACTTCTGGGAAACCTCTTATGCTGTCCATCACTACGTACATTCGTCCATCGATTAAAGCCAGATCAATAATAATGGTTAGTCGCGCATAATCGGTGCCACTAACGAACAGGGTGAGCTGCCTTCTTTCAGACATGATTTCGCGCAAAAAGCGCACGGCGTCTTTACCGAGAATGGTCTCCATCACTCAATAGGTATCGGTGTTTTATTATGCGGATAGAAACAGCCTTCCGCCAGATGTTTCTAACCGTACCATCGGTAAGTTAGCGATTAACTTAAAACAAAGTCAATAAAAAACGGGCCTAGAGTTGTAACGGATGAATATAACCTGGGTAGCGCACTTCCTAACTAAATTGCAGGCCTTGCGGAATAAAGTGCCGCATATCTAGGCTTATTCCTTTTTCTTAAATTTCTCAGTTACCTCTGATATGACATTGATCTTGTAACTGATTATAGTGCTTTTGCCAGAGACAACTGGGGCAATTCCGGTTCTCATGATGATCCCCACGAAAAGCTCATAGTGCCCTTTGCCATCGATATCCACCAACTGGTAATCGCAGACCGCACCGGATATCTTGCGCGTCTTCCAGTTCTCTGACAGTCCCAGACCATCCCAGCTCAGCGAGTATATCTCGCTGTTGGTGTATTCCTTGAAATTTCGCAGAAATCGCGAGGCGGTGGAAAGATTCTTGTTTACTATAATGTCAATAACACCATTTTTATCCAGATCATCAACAATGATCCGGGCGGGCAAAAATATCCTTTCCTCAGCGGTATTGGTAGAACGATTGGGGTTGGCTACGACATAGTTCATGGTTTCTCCAAAGTGTTCGTCACCCTTCCATCGCAGCTCACCGGACGTTGAATAGGCCTTGAGCTTACTATTTTCATCAATCATGATAATTTCCGGGTCCTTATCTCCGTCGATATCCGCCATTGTGAAATTGAACACATTGGCAATCAAGGGTAGACGTACCTGCTCTCCCTCTTCTAACTTCCCGTTTACCCACAGCAACTCGTGGATAGCCGGTGCAAACGGACCATCAACGTCCTTGCGCTGACCAACCACTGCCGGTTTGCCACCTGCAAGCCTAGTCACTCTAAGATACCAGCGAAGTCGTTCCGCAATACGTACAAAATCCGAACCGTTCCACTCCAGAACAAATGAGTCAACATTGCCCGAAGTCAGATTCGACACATAAATCTCCGGGATCCCATTACCATTGATATCCCCCACATCCACTGACAGTTGATTATAGTTAGCTCTGCCTTTGATATGTTTTACTTCTTCCACTTTCCCGTTACTGTACCGATGGATCCATATTTCTGACTGGTCGATGAAAACTATTTCTTTTTGCCCGTCGCCATTCAGATCAGCGACCTGCATTCCCCGCATAACGGTAGGAAATTCTGGCCCCTTCCAAAAGTTCGCCTTACCGTTTTTCCCAGAAAGCCGTATAAAATCCGGGTTTAGACCTGATAATGCCTCATCTTCCCTATCTGACAGTAAAATCCGCTGCGGATGATCCGTGGGTGTCCTCTGCTCCCTGGATGGAGCAACAGCAGTACGGGCAGCAACTGGAGTACGGCCAAACAACTTGACATTTACGGCCTCAGCAAATTCGTCTATTTTGGGAATAACTTTATCCAGACTATCTGCCTGGGTATAGACAGACATGGCCGGCTGATTAAGATTGGTAGCTACTATCTTGGCATCCAGGCTGCTTGCACTCCCGAGTACCGTAAGGCTGCCAAAAAGCACGTAATCCACCTTTAATTCCTGACCCAGTTTTTTAGCTGATACTTCATTTAGCGAACCTGCATACTTTTGGTATGCATCTTTAACCGCATGTCTTTCCAGTACTGCGACTTCCCCTTCCCAGACAATCCGGCTGGCGAGCATGTCAAAAATACCGTCCTGGAGATAGGACAAGTCACTTGGCGCATGGACCTTGAAGGGGATAATGGCAACCCTGGTCACGTCTCCAGCCCAGGATGAACATAGGCTCAAGGTCATCATTAAAGGACAAATTATAGATACAAGAAACTTTCTCATAACTGCGGCCTGCCTTGACTTCGTTTGTGCGCGTAAAGTAACATTTGGCACCTTTATAGTCAAGATTAAACACCGAATCCGCGCACACATCAACACCCTTGCCAAAAGCCATAAAAGCAAGTATAGAAAGACAATGGCCAAGATTGACACATATAGAAAGTTGTTGATTTGGGGACTTGTTTTTACCTGCATCCTGTTGCTTGGTCTGGTCTTACTGCATAATTCTATTCTGAAAATAGGTTTTGACAGATTCAGCACCCTGGTCTCAGACCGGGAAAAGGTCCGGCATTTCATAGCTTCTTTTGGCCCACTGGCTCCACTAGCCTTTATTGGCCTACAGATAATGCAAGTGGTAATATCGCCTATTCCGGGCGAAGCCACTGGGTTCATCGGTGGGTACCTTTTTGGTGGGGTTAAAGGGTTCATCTATTCGACCATTGGATTAACCCTGGGTTCATGGCTGGCTTTCAGTATCTCCAGGCTGTTCGCTCCCCTTGTCGCTCGCCGTCTGGCCACAACAAAGATATACGAAAAGTTCAATTTAATAGTTGAGCATCAAGGTATTCTCATAGCCTTCATCCTTTTTTTGGTGCCGGGATTCCCAAAGGATTATCTCTGTTATCTCCTCGGACTCAGCCTTATGCCAACCAGCGTTTTTCTCATCATAACCGCAGTTGGTCGCATGCCGGGAACCTTGATGCTTGCCCTCCAGGGAAAAAATCTATAGATTGGTCCAGGGGCTCCATGCGAAAAATGCCAAGGCAAAAGATTAAAGCACAGGAATGTCTCGGCAGTCCTCTTCTATATTTTGACTGTTTTGCCGGTATTAGTGGCAATATGGTACTTGGAGCACTTCTGGATCTGGGTTTGCCCCTGGCAACACTAAAAAGCGAACTGGGAAAGTTGTCTTTAAACGGTTACCGTCTCAAAACTCAGCGTTCAATAAGATATCATATCCACAGCATATTTTTCGAAGTTGACGCAAAGGAAGAAACACCCTCCGAACGTTCGTTCGCCGATATCAGGCAGCTCATACTGGAAAGCCGACTGGATGATCATATAAAGAAGACCAGCTTAAAGATATTCAGGCGCCTGGCTGAAGCCGAAGCCTGTGTTCATCGCGTGCCGGTGGCCAAGGTGCAGTTTCATGAACTAGGCGGTATTGACACTATTGTTGATATCGTAGGGGCAGCTATCGGTTTTGAGTATTTTGGTATAAAGGAGTTTTATTGTTCGCCCCTTCCCATGTCCAGAGGACTAATAACTTCCAGGCACGGGAATCTGCCGCTGCCTAGCCCGGCCACGTTAGCCCTGCTCGAAGGAGTTCCCTCCTACCCTTTGGACAGCAAATTAGAGCTTGTTACCCCGACCGGAGCAGCTATCGTTACGGCGTTGAGTAAGGCTTTTACACAGATGCCAGCCATGCGCATCGGTAAAATAGGTTATGGTACAGGTAAGTATGAGTTGTCGGAAATACCAAACATGCTTCGCCTGGTTTATGGGCATCCGGTAAGCATCCCTGAATCAAAACCGGTTACGGTGATAGAGTCGAACATAGACGACATGAACCCTGAGTTTTACGACCACCTGATGGAAAAACTGTTTGCAGCCGGGGCGCTAGACGTATCTCTATCCCCCTTACAAATGAAAAAAAATCGACCCGGCACTCTGCTGCAGGTGGTGAGCTCTCAAGGTGTAAAAGACTTACTTATCGAGATTATATTGCGAGAAACGACCACCCTGGGCCTGCGCTATTATGGAGCCCAACGCTTCGCCCTTGAACGCACCACTGGAAATCTAGAAACTGAGTGGGGCCGTGTAAAGGTAAAGATAGTTAGAGGAACTGATGGACAGCAAATCGTGTATCCCGAATATGAAGAATGTCGTAAGATAGCAAATAAACACAAAGTCCCTCTTAAATACGTATATCAGAAAATAGTCCGGGCAAGTGAGAGAATGCCTGTGGACTGACTTGGGAAAACTACCCGCAAAGGATATGTCTTGCGTAGTTTGATATTCTTTTTGGCAACAGGGGCCTATGTCGGGTATTTGCCTTTAGCCCCGGGAACCTGGGGAAGCCTCTGGGGAATACTCTTTCATTTCTTCTTATCGCGATATTCGCTGTTTTTTTACCTCATAAGCCTGGTCATTTTAATCGCCTTGGCCACCATAATTGCTCATCAAGCAGAGATCATAACCGGCAGGAAAGACAACCCCTGCATAGTAATCGATGAAATCGCAGGGATGGCAGTAGCCCTAATACAGATGCCTCTATCCGGCTGGATAGTCTTCACGGGATTTTTACTTTTCCGTTTTTTCGATATTGCCAAAATATTTCCAGCCAAGACTCTTGGGGAAAAATTACCCGGCGGCTATGGTATAGTAGCCGATGATATTGTAGCGGGCATATATGCCAATTTGAGTTTACGCATTATTATTAGTTTGCTGGAATAAGGGATCCAGATGATAAAAAGATTGTAGGGATGCTTATGAAAGGTGAAATTATAGCCATTGGCGACGAATTGATCGCGGGACGTGTGCCTAACACGACCAGCCTCTTTGCTGCCAAGCGTTTTTTTGAAGCCGGTTATTTCATACAGAAAATGAGCATCGTAGGAGACAAACCGGCATCCATAGAAGATGTCCTCGTCCAGGCACTCAAGAAAGCAGACTTTGTAGTAGTTACCGGTGGACTTGGCCCCACCAGTGATGACCTTACCACGGAGGTGGCTTCTCGTGTCCTCAGTCGTAAGCTTATGTTTCACAACCAGATCAAAGAGCAAATCGAAAAGCACTTTCGAGAAAAAGGGGAAATGCCCTGTGAAGAATATTTTAAACTGGCCTGGCTGCCGGATGGAGCAACCGTACTTGACGAAACAGGCATAGCTGCGGGTTATTTTCTGGAACATGAAAGGAAGTTGCTTTTTTTTCTACCTGGAGTTCCCGACCAGATGCAATATCTCCTAGACCGCAAGGTCTTACCGTACCTGAGCGCTAGATGGAAGCCGCATGTAGTCACCCGACAGGGACTCATAAAGACCTTTGGATTGCCCGAGTCAGAGATAAACTCCCGTTGTGCCGATCTAGAAAGCATGTATCCCAAACTCAAAATCGGCTATTATCCCGATTTTCCAGAAGTCTATGTAACTTTAACTGCCAGCAGCAAAGCCCTCAGCGAGACGGAATCCATCCTTTCCAAGGCAAAGGCAGAACTGGAAACGAGATTATACCCGCATGTCTTCGGCTATGGGGAGGATACGCTGGAAAAGGTAGTTGGAAATCTCTTAAAGTCTCGGGGGCTTACACTTTCTATCGCCGAATCCTGTACCGGCGGACTTATCGGCCATCGACTGACAAAAATACCGGGGAGTTCGGACTACTTTGAGCGTGGGCTTATCACTTACAGCAACCGTTCGAAAGTAGAACTTCTGTCTGTGTCTGAGGAAACTCTTTCTGCCTTTGGCGCGGTTAGCGCAGAGGTCGCCCAACAAATGGCCCTTGGGG
>CAYSYZ010000015.1:0-14680 GCA_964435205.1 uncultured Desulfovibrionales bacterium | reverse complement strand
GATATCGGTCTTTCTGTAACCGGCATCGCGGGTCCTTCCGGCGGCACGCCGGGAAAGCCGGTGGGAACGGTCTATATCGGTCTGGCAGTCCCTGAGAATATAATAACGCATCGCTTCTTGTTTAGGGGCACTCGGGAGATGATACAAAAGATGGCGGCTGAAACCGCCCTTGATGGACTGAGAAGGTATCTGGCCAATGATACGCTCATTTTTGGCAGCTGATGTGCCACCGGCACTGCGTGAATCGATAGTCTGCGCAAGTGAAAAGCTCCGAAGCTCGGCCACCGATGTAAAATGGCTAAAACCAGAAGCCATTCATCTAACGCTGAAGTTTCTTGGCAACATCGAAGAGGAACAGATCGAACCAATCGTTGCTGCCATAAGCCGAGTTATAGCCAACCAGGAACCCCTGGTTTTAAAAGCCGAAGGCATAGGTGTTTTTCCTAATTTAAAACGCCCGCGGGTAATCTGGGTGGGCTTAGTGGGTGATACAGAACGTTTAATAACTATACAGACAAAAATCGAGCTGTCACTTTCTGACTTAGGCTTTCCGGCAGAAAAACGGCCTTTTAGTCCACACTTGACACTGGGCCGCATACGTTCCGATAAGAGAATTACGGATCTGGTCCGCAATATCCAGGAGCTTGAAGGTATTACCTTTGCCCCTTTTACCGTTACTGAGCTAGTCCTGTATAGAAGTATTTTGCAGCGCGACGGTGCCATCTATACACCCTTGCGGCGTCTACCATTTATGAGTTAATATCAGGCTTAATAAAAAGCGGAGGCATGACATGGCAACAATGGATAAAACTAAAGCGGTTGAACTGGCTGTTACGCAAATCGAAAAACAATTTGGACGGGGCTCTATTATGCGCTTGGGAGCCAACGAACGGGTGGTGGACGTACCCGTTATCCCCACCGGGTCTCTCGCTTTAGACATAGCGACCGGCATAGGGGGTATCCCACGAGGAAGAATAACAGAAATCTTCGGGCCAGAGTCTTCTGGTAAAACAACCCTAGCCTTACATATCGTTGCTGAGGCTCAGAAAAGAGGCGGTGTTGCGGCCTTCATTGACGCGGAACACGCCCTGGATGTAACTTATGCCCAAAAACTGGGTGCCAGGACCGATGAGTTGCTGGTATCTCAACCCGATACCGGTGAACAGGCCCTTGAGATAGCTGAGATCTTAGTGCGCAGCGGGGCCGTAGATGTTCTGGTCATTGACTCGGTAGCTGCACTGGTCCCACGGGCCGAAATAGAAGGTGAGATGGGCGATGCCCATGTTGGACTCCAGGCCCGCCTAATGTCTCAGGCCTTGCGCAAACTTACCGCCAGCATAAGCCGATCTTTGACTTCCGTAATATTCATCAACCAGATACGCATGAAAATCGGTGTCTTCTACGGAAATCCGGAAACAACCACGGGCGGAACTGCTCTCAAATTTTATGCCTCTATGCGCCTAGATATCCGCAAGATTGGCAATATTAAGGAGGGACAGGACATGATAGGCAGCCGCACCAAGGTAAAAGTGGTCAAAAACAAGATGGCGCCGCCATTCAAGGAAGCAGAGTTTGATATTCTCTATGGTCAAGGCATATCAAGGGAAATGGACGTTCTGGATCTGGCTACCGCTGTGAACATAATTGATAAGAGTGGTGCGTGGTATTCATACCACGGGGAAAGAATCGGACAGGGGCGTGAAAACGCTCGTCTATTCTTACGTGACAATCCTACGGTAGCAGCAGAAATCGAGGATAAAATCAAAGAGACCTATGGGGTCGCCAAAGGTAATGCAGAAAAGGCGCCAAAACAGGGGAAGTAGATGACCGGACAGGAAATCAGACAAAACTTTCTTGAATATTTTGCTTCAAAAAACCACACCATCGTGAAGAGTTCATCCCTGGTGCCGGCTGACGACCCTACTCTCCTCTTTACCAATGCCGGCATGGTGCAATTTAAGCGGGTATTCTTGGGGGAAGAAAATCGCAATTATGTCCGAGCTGCCACGGTACAAAAATGTATAAGGGCTGGCGGCAAACACAGCGACCTAGAAAACGTCGGCCGGACGGCACGCCATCATACATTTTTTGAAATGCTGGGCAATTTTTCCTTTGGTGACTATTTCAAAGAAGAAGCCATCGACCTTGCGTGGGAGTTCCTGACAAAGCATTTAAGACTGCCTGTGGAAAAGTTGTGGGTTTCCGTCTATGAAGAAGACAGTGAGGCATATGAACTCTGGCATACTAAAATAGGTCTGCCCGCAGAAAAAATTGTTAGACTGGGGCAAAAGGATAACTTCTGGGCTATGGGAGATACCGGCCCCTGCGGTCCTTGCTCGGAAATCATTATTGACCAGGGCGAAGAGGTTGGTTGCCGTAAGCCAGACTGCCGAGTAGGCTGTGACTGCGATCGTTACTTGGAGCTATGGAATTTGGTCTTTATGCAATACTACCGGAACGAAAAGGGTGAGTTGCATCCGCTGCCCAAGCCAAGCATTGATACCGGTATGGGACTGGAACGTATCGCCGCTATTATGCAGGGCAAAAAGAGCAACTACGATTCTGATCTATTCCACGGAATCATTTCTGCCATAACCAGCCTGTCAGGGACAGCATACGGCCAGAGTCATGCCGAAGATACAGCGATGCGTGTTATCGCTGATCACAGCCGGGCAGCAGCCTTTCTCATTGCAGACGGCGTCCTGCCCTCAAATGAAGGACGCGGCTATGTACTCCGGAGAATATTAAGGCGTGCCATCCGCTACGGCCGGGTGCTCAGGTTTGACAAACCCTTCCTCGGCGAAACCATTAGAGCCGTGGTAGAATTTATGGGGGAAACCTACCCGGAATTAAGCGCCTCTGCCGACTTCATGGCCAATGTTCTCCTGGGTGAAGAAGAGCGCTTTGCCGAGACCCTGGACTTCGGCCTCCGGCTTCTTACGGATGAAATGACAGTCCTGAAAGCGCAGACAAAGCATATCATCCCTGGGGATACAATCTTTAAATTGTACGATACGTACGGCTTCCCTTTAGATATTGTACGAGACATAGGACAGGAACACGGCCTTGAAATCGATGACCTTGGATTTCAGAAGTGTATGGACAGACAGCGTGAACTTTCAAAAAAAGCCAGAAAAGGCGAAATGCTGGAACTTCCCCTTGTCTATCGCCAGCTCTTGGAAACAGGCCACACGACACTTTTTGTGGGATATGAGGTAGGCTTTATCTCTTCTCGTTTATTGCTATTGGTCAAAGATGGCAAAGCCGTGGAACAGGCCCAAAAGGGTGATCAGGTTGAATTTGTAGTGGAAAGAACACCCTTTTATGCTGAAGCCGGAGGTCAGGTAGGAGATCAAGGAACCGCCAGGGGGCGAACAGGAACGGTAGTGATTGAAGAGACAGTTAGCGTTGCTGGCAAGCTCTACGTACACCGCGGGCGGGTGATTGACAGCGAAATAAACGCTGGAGAATATCTAGACCTGGCCATATCTTCTGAACGGCGGCAGGCGGTAGCTCTAAATCACACCGCCACTCACCTACTGCATGCTGCACTGCGAACGGTCCTCGGAGAGCATGTCCGGCAATCGGGTTCCCTGGTCGCGCCGGATAGGCTGCGCTTTGACTTCACCCATTTTTCTCCAATAAAGGCACCCGACCTGGAGCAAATTGAGACGCAGGTTAACGATAAAATTCGAGAAAACATACCATTAGAAACGAATGTCCAGGCCCTTGAAGAGGCCATACAAACCGGGGCAGTAGCTCTTTTTGGCGAAAAGTACGCAGACCAGGTACGTGTGGTATCTATTGGCCCTTTTAGCAGGGAACTTTGTGGAGGCACGCACGCCAACCGAACTGGCGACATCGGTCTCTTCAAAATCATTGGGGAGACCGGAGTTGCCGCAGGGGTTCGCCGCATCGAAGCCGTGACGGGCACTGTTGCTCTGAGCTTACTCCAGGACGAGCATCGAAGATTAGAGCGTCTAAGCTGTCTTTTAAAAGTCGGCCCGGATGAGTTAGAGAAAAAGCTAGAAAAACTGATAGCCCATCAAAAAGAACTGGAGAAGGAAGTTAGCGACCTCACGGCAAAGATGACCCTCCAGGGATTAGATGGCATGGTGCAAAGCGCCAGGCAAGTCAATCGTATCCGCGTACTTTCCACGATTGTCCCCATCGACAGCCCAAAAACCTTACGAGAACTTGCGGACAGTTTTCGTGACAAGATTGGATCGGGGATAGTTGTACTCGGAGGCACCCTCGATAACAAAGTTCTCCTTGTGGCAGTGGTAACCAAAGACCTGACTGACAAATTTCACGCTGGAAATATTATTAAAAAAGTGGCCCAATTGGTTGGGGGCAGCGGCGGCGGCCGGGCTGACATGGCCCAAGCCGGGGGAACGAAGGTCGATAATCTGCCGCAGGCCCTGGATCTTGTTTACAAGCTCGTGGAAGAAAATAAATGAGTAACCGTATTTTTCTGTAATGGAGAATGGCCAATCTTGTTTGAGGCCGCTAAGAGGCGTTTGAGGGAAGTTTTCCTTCCCACTCTTTTATAAGAGAAAGGGCGGTATCTTTAGCCGAAGTCTCCGGATAGTCATTGATCAGCTGTCTAAGCCGTTGCAAAGCAGGCTGATATTTTTTAGTGCGAAAATAGAATCTGGCCACGTATAGTTCATGCTCTGCCAATCTTTCTCGACATTGTTTCATCCTTGCCTTGGCCTCAAGAACATACGGGCTATCCGGATAGGTGTTCAGTAGGCGCTGAAATTCACTGAACGCATTCATCGTGGCTGTCTGATCACGATCAATGCTCAGTATCTGGCTAAAATAACACATGCCCAGCTGATAGACGACATATGGTAGAGCCTCATTGGTAGGGTGAAGTTTCTCAAACTCTTGATATGCAGTAATAGCCTCTTCGTACTCCCCACGATAATAATGGATGTCAGCCAGCTTCAGCGCAGCCAATAGACCGTACTGACTGAATGGATAACGGTCCCTGATACGCTGGAAAGCTTCTTCGGCCTTGTGATAAGTTCCTCTATGTAGATAAGCCATACCGTTTGCTGCCAGTTCTTGGGCGTTTTTTTCACGCTCCGGTTTCGGCAAAATTAAGGAAGTAATCGTAGAGCAACTGGAAGCAGATAACAGAAAAAGCAATAAAAAAGAAAAGGTTGTGGTGAGCTTTAGAATGTGCCTGCCTTTACGTGCTGTAAATTCGTTCATACTATCTGCTACTAGCGACATTGCTGCCAGTAGTCATGTTATAACCTTAGATGCTAGTTTAGTTACTCGATAATCTTCTTGATGCCGTCCTCTATGACATTTTTAGAAACGGCGCCGGTAATTTGGTCGATTAGTTTACCGTTTTTAAAAAAGAGTAGCGTAGGAATAGCCCTAATCCCATATTTACTTGGAGTAGCGGGGTTTTCGTCTACGTTCAGTTTTGCTACCTTCAAACGACCTGCGTAGGCATCGGCCAGTTCTTTAACCGCCGGGGCAATTGCTCGGCACGGACCACACCATGCAGCCCAAAAATCTACAAGAGCCGGCTTATCATTTTTCAGAATATCCGTCTCAAAGCTGCTGTCACTAACCTCCATGATGTTATTTTCCACCATAACAATCCCTCCCAAATGGTAGCTTGATAAGGCTACCATTTACCACGGGAGGTCTATACATTACAAGATTTTTTTGTCTGTTTCTCCCGGATGCAATCTTCCCTTTTGAGAAAAATTACCCACAAAAAAATTGACATAAAGTGCATAAGGCGTCATAAAAAGACTTTGTCGGGAGGAACAAATGGCTGTCTTAGTAACTGGTGGCGCTGGATTCATAGGTTCCCATTTAGTTGAGAAGCTGATTGAGGCGGAACCGGTTGTCTGCGTCGATGATTTTAATGATTTTTATGACCCGACTATTAAATGGCGCAACTTGAAAGGGGTTATAGGGAACCACAATTTTCATTTACGCCAGGGGGATATACGTGATTTACCATTTTTGGATACCGTATTCCGTGAATTTACTTTCACCGAAGTCATCCACCTGGCTGCTCGCGCAGGAGTGCGGCCATCTTTAAATGACCCTCTGCTTTACGAGGATGTAAACGGACGCGGGACCTTAAATCTTCTTGAGCTTTGCCACAAATACAACGTGAATAAGTTCATCTTTGGCGGGTCTTCTTCCGTCTACGGCATCAATAACAAAGTGCCGTTTTCAGAAAATGATGAGATATCGAAGCCGATATCACCCTACGCAGCTACCAAGAGAGCTAATGAATTGATGTGCTATGCTTACCATCACCTTTACGGTATTCATGTTACTGTGCTGCGTTTTTTCACGGTGTATGGCCCTCGCCAACGGCCGGAGATGGCTATCCACAAGTTCACGCGCCAGATCGACGAAGGCCTGGAGGTGTTGCTTTACGGGGACGGTTCGTCGCAACGAGATTATACATATATCGATGACATCATTCATGGTATAATGGCTGCGCGCGAAGGGGATTTCCCTTATGAAATCTTTAACCTGGGCGAATCGCGCACCACGGAGCTAAGGCGACTGGTGGCCATGATAGAAGAAACCGTCGGCAAAAAGGCCCGCATAAAGAAGCTGCCCGATCAGCCAGGCGACGTGCCCATTACTTATGCCGACATATCCAAGTCTAAAAAGATGCTGGGCTACAATCCTCGAATTACCGTCGAAGAAGGTATCCCACTTTTTGTAAGATGGTATCGGGAAATGAAGGCTAAAGGGTAACCTATGAACATTACTGTGATTGGTACCGGTTATGTAGGGCTGGTCTCCGGTGCTGGGCTGGCTGATTTTGGGATGCAGGTTATCTGTGTTGACCAGGATGAGGATAAAATTAAAAGGCTTGAAAAGGGCGAAATACCTTTTTACGAGCCTGGGCTAGCTGAGTTAGTCTCCAGAAATGTAAAAAACGGACGCCTCTCCTTTACAACGGATCTGAAGGCATCGGTAAGGCAATCTCTTGTCGTCCTTATCGCTGTGGGCACTCCAGATGATGGGCAGGGAGGGCCGGACCTCTCACAGGTAGAGACCGTGGTCAAGGAACTGATAGGAATAATTGATGACTATAAAGTGATCGTCACCAAAAGTACGGTCCCGGTTGGCACGAACCGCTGGATTCAAGAAGTTATGCAGGCAAACCTGAAAAAGGGTATTAAAGTGGACGTAGTGTCAAACCCGGAGTTTTTACGTGAAGGGTCGGCCATTGAAGATTTCATGCGTCCTAACCGTGTAGTTCTAGGCTCTGAGAGTACACGGGCCCTGGCTATTCTAAAGGACATCTATCGGGCTCTTTATTTAATCGAAACTCCCTTTGTCTTAACCAATCTGGAAACTGCTGAACTGATCAAATACGCTTCAAATGCCTTTTTGGCCACCAAGATATCATTTATTAACGAAGTGGCAAACATGTGTGAAAAGGTAGGGGCGGATGTGCATCAAGTAGCGAAGGCCATGGGCCTTGACGGGAGGATAGGAGCAAAATTCTTGCACCCGGGACCAGGCTATGGAGGTTCATGTTTCCCTAAGGATACCCTGGCCCTGGCCTACTTGGGAAGAAAAGTTGGAAGTCCCCTTAATATAGTTGAGGCCGTAATCGAGGTAAATCGAAGGCAGCGGGCTCGAATGGTGGAAAAGATTGAAGCGGCTCTCGGACAACTCAAAGGAAAGACTGTCGGCATCCTGGGACTCTCCTTTAAGCCCAACACAAGTGATGTCAGGGAATCTCCAGCTATTGATATAGCTAAGGCCCTGCTGGGAAAAGGGGCAAAGGTGAAAGCGTACGACCCGGCCGCTGTGCCAGAATTTAAAATGGTTGTAAAACATAAAAACCTCGCTTTTTTCGGTGACGCCTACCAGGTGGCAAAAGGAGCAGAAGCCCTGGTATTTCTTACAGAGTGGAACGAATTCAGAAATCTTGATCTTAAGGAGCTCAAAAAGATACTTGCCCAACCGCTGATCGTGGATCTAAGAAATATTTATAGACCTGAAAAAATGCGCGAATTGGGTTATAATTATCTAAGTATCGGAAGGCCTTCGTAAAGGAGGTGACGAGGAAAATGGGAAAAATGGTTCGTTTTTCTCTGCTTACCTGCTGGCTCCTTTATTGTATTTTATTCCTTGCGTCCTGCAGCCCACAACTGACTTTGGCCGAACGCGAACTAAAATATGGCGCACACTCACCGGTAATTGAGCGTTTCTACTGCCCGGCAATGATCAGGAGCGGAGACACGCTGAAGGTTTATATCTCAGCGAAAGATGAAGACGCAGACCTGGCTCATATAGATGTTAATGTACGTCAGCTAGGCCTGGGCGAACAATCCGCTCCTTACATCAACGTACGAAAGGAAAACCGGGCCTCCATAGCTGGGTATCTCTATATGTTTACACGACCGGCCATTCTTTTCGGAGAAACTATAAACGTTTCAGTGGCAGTTATTGATCAGGCAGGCCATCGGAGTAGTCCCGTATCACAAGATGTGTATTTTGGTGATAAGCCCCCGCCAGACTGTCCGCCCGGATGGGAAAAAGAATGTGATAAGGCCCTGGGGTTCATACCCATATTACTCCGCCCTATCCGTGACCAGGGCGTCATCAAAGGCTTTGGAACAATGTGAATCCAAGGTCAAAAAAACTTCGCTTAGCAGAAAGGAAAATTTATGGGCAAGAAAGAAAAAGAAAAAAAGGAAAAACCGCTTGAGTCCATGACCGCCAAGGACCTTCGTGAGATTGCTTTACAGATCTCCGATATAGTCGGTGTTCATGGCATGAACAAGGACGAGATTATTGCCGCCATTAAAAAGGCCCGCGGAATTGCCGAAGAGCCCAAGACAAAGAAGGCTACCGCTACCATGCGTGAAATAAAGGCCAAGATAAAGGATCTGCGTGGCAAGGCTGTAGCCGCCCGGGAAGCTGGCGATACGGAAACGATCTCTGTATACCGCCGCCGCATAAACCGTCTCAAGAAAAAGACCCGCCGTGCAAGCTGACAGGGAAATGTCGGGGGCGCGAAGAAAGTGCCCTCCGACCTTCCTCTTCTGTTGTCAGTATTTGTTACTTATTCAACGGAATGTTTTTTACCCTGTGTTTACCAGCATTTTTTGGTGCGGAGGCAGTTGCACTATGGGTTGGAAATACTTTGATCGGCAGATTCAGCTATTCCTAGACTGGAGGTAAGATGCATACCAAAGCGATTTTTGAGACACATATCGAAGGATTACCACTCTTCAATCGTGGCAAGGTACGCGATGTCTATGATGCTGGCAAGCACTTGCTCATTGTAGCTACAGACAGAATTTCGGCTTTTGACGTCGTAATGCCAAACCCCATACCGGATAAAGGCCGCATCTTGACTCAAATATCCCTTCATTGGTTCAAGCAACTCGCAGACATAATACCCAATCACCTGGTCGCTGTTGACACAAGGGATTTCCCACCCGTTTGTCACAAATATGGGGAGATCCTTGCCGGTCGCAGTATGTTAGTCAAAAAGGCTGAGTCCCTGCCTGTAGAGTGCATTGTACGGGGTTACCTGTCGGGTTCAGGTTGGAAAGAGTACCAAAAGACAGGAGCGGTATGTGGCATAAAACTGCCCGGAGGTCTCACTGAATCGGCGAAACTGCCAGAACCGATTTTTACGCCCTCGACCAAGGCCGAGGCCGGAACACATGATCAAAACATTTCCTTCTCTGAAGTTGCGAAACTGATCGGGGAAGAAATGGCCACAGAAATTGCGGAACTGAGCCTGCGGCTCTATAAAAAGGCTGCTTCTTTGGCCGAAAGCAAAGGGATCATTATAGCCGATACAAAATTTGAATTCGGCTTGGCCGACGGAAATCTGATATTGATTGACGAAGTTTTAACGCCTGATTCTTCACGCTTCTGGCCACAGGACCAATATCAAGCAGGGAAAAGTCAGCCCAGTTTTGACAAACAATTCGTGCGTGACTACCTTTTGTCTATCCATTGGAACCAGAAACCGCCAGCTCCTGAGCTTCCTGCGGAAATAGTAACTAAGACCAGGGCCAAGTATATTGAGGCCTTTGAGCGCCTTACCGGCCAAAAGTTTGTCTAATGATCCTCATGGGGCAAAAAACCGGCTTCTCTGGACGTAAGAAGATATCTATTGCTGTCTTTCTCATCCTCAGCCTTTGTCTTATCTTTTCTACTGCCCTTGCCGACATCGAAGCCACTGTGGTCTGGGTTTTTGATGGTGATACGGTGAAGCTTTCAGATGGCACTAAGCTGCGCTACGCGGGCATAAACTGTCCGGAACTGGCTCATGATGGGCAGCCAGAGGAGCCATTCGCTCACGAATCATCTGTCCTGAACAGGCATCTGACGCTGAACAAACGTGTTCGGATCCAACTTGATGAGGAAAGATACGACCAGTACAGTCGCCTTTTAGCCTATGTTTTTTTGCCGGATGGGACTTTTGTTAACGCCGCTCTAGTTGAAAAGGGGCTGGCTACAGTATGTGCAACCCCACCAACCATAAAGTATTATCAGCATCTGTTAGCCCTCCAGCGTCATGCCATACACGAAAAAGTAGGCATTTGGTCATCTGCTAACCGGGTCGAAGAAGGCTATTACATCGGCAATACACGGTCGCACCGTTTTCATAGACCGTCCTGCTATCTCGGTCACAAAACAACCAGACGCAACAAGGTCATCCACAGAAACCGCTTAGAGGCATTCTATGAAGGACTAAGCCCCTGTAAGAAGTGCAACCCCTGACGCAAACCTTACAGACAAATTGCAATTGACAGCAGATCAAACAAGCGGTTATATAGACATCGTGGGCGATTAGCTCAGTTTGGATAGAGCGTTGGTCTCCGGAACCAAAGGTCGTGGGTTCGAGTCCCGCATCGCCCACCAAAATAAAGGGCTCGATACCTCAGTATAATTCCTGCCACAGGTCGCCCCGTGGCGCAGGGCAATACACAAAACGCTACGCATTTTCTGCACGAACGTCCCGGTCGACTGACAATCGTTCCGTAAACCTCCAGTTTTTCCTTTGGAACCAACTCCTCGATCACCCTCTGGAGGCGCTCTCTGGCTCATCCGTCATGCTTGCATATAGAACTATATTCAGTCCTGATGTCACCATGCTGACTAAGGTTACTAACATATTCTATCTTCGCGATGCTAATGTCCAACAGCAAGGGATATGCCAAAGAAAGCGCTGGTCATATATTCCTTTAGGTCCGACTGGGGGTGGCTTTTTCATATTATTGTGAAAACCCTATGATTTTTTCGATTAGAGCGGTCCAGTCCAAAGGCTTGGGGAAGAAGTCGTCTGCCCCGCATTTTAGTGCCTTTTTTCTACTCTCCTCCTCAGCATGGGCCATAGTGACGATTACTTTGATATTTTTAGTACTCTCATTGGATTTAATCTTGGTACAGACCTCAAAGCCATCCATGTTAGGCATCATTAGATCCAGGACTATAACCTCCGGGTTGACCTCACCGATTTTATAAATCGCCTCGAATCCGTCGCTGGCAGTATGAACCTGGTATTTATCTTTAGCTACAAGGAAGGCAGCCTCAAAGAGTTTAAGGTCATACGGATTGTCATCAACCACCAGGATATTCTTTTTACCCGGATTGGTTGCTTCAGGCGGGATTATATTTTTGGCGGCAAGGAAACGGTCTATATCTTCTCTTCTGATCTTACGATGACCGCCCGGAGTTATAAAGGCATTAAGTAGGCCATCGTCTATCCATCGAGTGATGGTTATCCGGGTCACCCCACAAATATTGCCGGCTTCTGAAGTTGTAATATACTCCGGATCTTTCATTTTTTCCTCTACTTGCGCTCCTGCGTCCGGACTTTTTCAAAGTCTCTGACCGCCCTTTCAGTGTCTTTTGAATCAAAGATCTCTATGTCGATCATGGACCGCTCTCCCTATCTCCCATGCCCTCGGGCCGGGATATCCGCGGATGCGTTGTTGGTACAAATAATCGAACAAAGGGAGTGCAAGGAGGGGTGCACTCCCTTCTAGATTTCAGAAATCGCGGAAGTTGCCTTGATCCTCCTCTAAGGGAATAACTTGTTCGGGTAGGATACGCTGTTCTTTCCCGGATGATTTTGGCCGAATACCTAGGAACTTCCCACTTCCTTTTCCGGAAGCCTTATGTAAGAGACCCAGAGATTTACCGTTTCCCTTCTGAGCCCGTACCTCGCGAATATCTGTCTGGGTACTTGCCGCTGACCCGCCTACTAAGGCCACCAGTTGACCGACAAAGTCCTTCATGTTCTCGGCCTGGGCATTCATCTCTTCACTGGCCGAGGAGTTTTCCTCAGCGGAGGCGGCATTGGCCTGCACTACCTTATCCATCTCGGCCACAGCCGTACTGACCTGTCCAACACCTTGGGCCTGCTCCTGGGAAGCGGCCGCAATCTCACCAACCAGATCTTTCACCTTCCCGCTCTTCTCAGATACCGCCTTGAATGCCTCGTTGGTCTTATTCACCAGCTCTGAACCAGCGCCTATCTTTTTTACTGTGCCTTCGATCAAATTAGCAGTGTTCTTGGCAATCTCGTCAATCGTCTTGACGATCTTGGATGTCTCCTCGCTGGCCTGGGAGATTTCTCGCATGGAGGCGGTCAATTCAGTCATGGAATCATCGGCCTGTTTAACAAGCCTGGCCGCCTCTTCCATGAGACCGTTCGCCTGCCTGGCATTATCCGAGTTCTGTTTGGTCATGGAGGACATCTCCTCCATGGAAGAAGAGGTCTCCTCAAGCCCGGCCGCCTGTTCGGAGGCTCCCTCGGCCAACTGCTGGCTGGCCGATGCTACCTGCCCAGAGGCGGCACTTACCTGGTCAGATGCCTCACCCAGGCCGTCGATTATGCCCCGCAAATGGCGATTGGTGGTCGAAGTGATAAAGACGGCCGCGCCTATACCTAACAGGAGAATGGCTCCGATAGTAATCAGCATAACTGTATTAGCTCTGGAAGCCTCGGCGCTAGCCTCATCGGCTGACTTAAAGGCTCCTGCTCTTATAATCCTGACCATATCTGCTACCGCTTCCAAAGCCGCCCTTCCCTTACCGCGCATCACAGCATCCGCGTCGGCCGCGGTTCCCCCACCCAAAAGAATACCTTTGGCCTTCTCCCAGGCATCCACCAGTTCTTTTTGTTCTTGATCAAATCTATTAAGCTCTTTTTTTTGGTTCTCATTCAACACTCCCTCTTTTTCGGCGTCCTGCAATTTTTGCCTGTACTCGTTTACCTTGGCCCGGGCTTCTTCAAACTCTGTGATAGCTTTTTCCAGGTCTTTGGGGTTTTCGCGTCGAACAATGGCGTCCTTTGTGGCCTTGATCTCTTGTGCGGTCCAGGACCGCATGCCAAAGGCCTCTAAGGCTGTCTCCAGGTCCTGTTGAATAACGTGGTTATACTCATTGCTTACGGAACGCATCTGGGTCACTGAATAAAGGCCGGAAGCCAGCATCAAAAATAGGACGACCCCAAACCCCAGATAAAGCTTGGTCCCCAATTTCATGTTCTTAAACATAACTATTACCTCCATCTCAAGCTTGTAGTGTTTTCTATGCTGCATTGTTTAAAAAATCGCCGAACTCTTTTTCACCCAGCACCTTGTCGATGTCCAGCAGGATCTTTACACCACCTTCCATCTTGGCCATGCCAAGGATGAAATCTGTATCCAGGTTGCCACTGAAGGCCAGCGTGTCATCAATATCCTCACCTTTGATGTTCAACACCTCTGATACCGAATCCACCACAATCCCCATCTGTACGTGGCGCATGGCCTGGGTTACCTCTACCACAATGATGCAGGTTCGATCCGTGTAGTCGATCCGGGGCATCCTGAATCGGAGCCTGAGGTCAACCACTGGAATCACCCTGCCCCGCAGATTTATTACCCCCTGGACAAATTCCGGGGTCTCGGGAACAGCGGTGATCGGCATCATCCCGATGATCTCTCTGACCTTTAGAATACTGATCCCGTATTCCCCGGCCAGAAAAAAAGTCAGATACTTCCCTTCCTTGTCAGACATAGATTTTATAGCCTGATCTATTATTTGAACCTGTTCGCTCATTCTTTTACACCTCCCTTCATTTGTTAATTTGTAAGCGTCTCAGTGTCTTCCCTAATGCCGCGACAACGTCCGGGAAATCGCTGTCCGCATAGGTCACAAAACGCGGCCGCAGGCTATGTCCTTTCGCTATGGTATTTTCCTCTTGGTCCGGGAACCGAGGAGGGACACCCCAATAAAAACTCCTTTTACGAATATTCTGCATATCGACGGATACACAAATGAACATTAAGTGAAAAAGTGAACAATACGATTAAATCGTACATATCGGGCTAAATAATAATGCCCTCGTAAAAAGTCAGAAATCCCCTCCCCTGCCTACGGTCCGCCGTAGGCGGAGTGGAAGGGAATGAAGGGAGAGGGGGACTTTTTACGAAATGATCAAATAATGCTTTTGTTACTTTTAAAACTTAAGGCAGGGCTTAAAAGTACTATGTGACGAGCTTAAATAAAAAACGCACAAAACGTTAAGTTATTGCCGGAATAGTCGAAAAGTGATATAAATGCGAAATGATGGTATATAGGCAAAAATGAGAGACACAGAGTATATTACAACCTCAGAAGCCGGCAATATTTGTGGGGTGACCCGGAC
>CAYSYZ010000014.1:12983-27525 GCA_964435205.1 uncultured Desulfovibrionales bacterium | reverse complement strand
CTTCAGTTCTTCCAAAGAGCGTCCCTCTATCAGACGTCCCTCTTTCTTAGCCGTACGATATATCTGTTCCGCTGCTAATTTGAAGGAATGCATATCCCTTCTCCTAACCATATTTAGTTCTTAATTATTCCGTATGCAGCTGGCTCATAGGTCCACCAAGTTCAGCCAGCCCAAGCCATTCCCATATTAAGGCATATAGTGACATATCTCAACACAATAAATGTGTAAGGATGACCTGAACAAAACTTTCTTGCCTACATGAGGAGCAGGCAGGCGTTAAGGTTGAAACTCTTCTGGTTTTTTTTATTGACAAGACAGGGAAAATTTAGCATTTAACCACTGTTGATCCTTGACGTAATGTGTTGGCGGCGTAGCTCAGTTGGTTAGAGCACGCGGCTCATATCCGCGGAGTCCGGGGTTCAAGTCCCTGCGCCGCCACCAGTTTTCGTCGTATTTGCTAACGGATAGATTGTGTCGAAAAACATACATCCCGCTGTTGCGATTTACCCGAACCACAGCATCCTGAAACCCAAAAACAGCTTCCTACGGCCAAAAAACCGCAAAAATAACATCTTAAGGGTTGGCATGCTATTTGCTTACACTACCCAAGCAATAATAGGAGGAGCGGAGGGTATAATATAAATGACTTATATATGTAACCACTGGAAGCGGATTGCCAGCTTGTCAGCCTTTGTACTCATGTTTTACTTCTCGGTGTGCGGTGTCCTCCACCTGCAAGCGGAGTCCGAGTTGAAGTACAAAAGGTGTTTTGTCTCAGAACGCTACGCCCTAGACTAATAACTGGCCGCCGATGCTCATTTTTTAGTTGCCATTTTCTTTCCGCATCGAGTGAAAAATTTTTCTCCCGTATCTCTGGGTTTCCTACACTAACTCGTTATCTTTATCCACAGCATCCAGCAGCCTCTCAAAAATTTCCGGTATTGCCGAGAGTACCCGCCCCCAACTGGGAATGAGGGGAACACCCAGCGGGTCTTTTAATATCTGTTCTCCGGCTATGTTAATGCTGTCGGCAAACGCCTCCACTGCTATAGCTTCTGCATGACGGTCAAACTTCAATGAATTTATCGTGGCATCGTCGTTGTAACGCTTAATAGCCTCCCGTGCCTCCCGGATATAAGCAGTGCGTAAGGTATTGAAGAAACCGTCTGAAAAAATCACACCTTCAGAAGCCAGCATCCGGAAAAGATTCGCAGCGATGTCGATCGTCATCTTCTTCAAACCCCTGGAGGCATCCTCTGCCGATAGGACCTGATGTTTGTGTTCGTAATTATCTGCAAGATCGACCTGACAAACGGTGTCCAGGGAGCAATGGCGGTAAACCTCAGCTAAAACCCCCACCTCAAGTCCCCAGTCACTGGGAATGCTATTCCTCCAGGCCAGATCGGTCAGCATGGCAAACTCGCCGGCCAGGGGATAACGAAAGCTATCCAAGTATGTCAAAAAGGGTGTCTGACCAATCACCAGGCTCAAGGCCCGAATTAGTGGAGTGACGAAAAGCCGGGTTACCCGTCCATGCAACCGATCTGTAACGCGGCTATAGTAACCCTTGCAGAACTCATAATTTAGCTGCGGACTGGCTATAGGAAAACAGAGGCGTGCCAGCATCTCCGTGTCATAGGTCAGGATGTCACAGTCATGAAGGGCTATAATATCACTTTTTCCGGAGGCCAGGACATAGCCATATGCCATCCACGCTGCAAGTCCTTTTCCTTTTTCCCAACAACAGAATTCTCCATATAATAACTTATAAAGTTCCTCTATCCTTGGCCCATCGTTCCAGATGATTACCTTTTCCTGCGGAAGCCTGGAAAAAAAGCTTTTTGCCTCCTCAAACTGTCCGGCATTGGCCACACCCAGGGTAACCACGATCTGGGATAGGTATGGAACAGTAACTAGTTCATCAATAATTGCCGGAAGCGCCTCGCCTTTCAACTCTGCAAACAGTGCTGGCAGGACAAGCGCAATCGGTCTGCTTTTACTGTATTTGACCAGCTCTCCCTCTAATTGGTCCTTGTTCTGCCGATTCAGGCGATGCAAGGTGGTTATGACTCCGTTCTGGAAAAAATCACTCACGAAATGATACCTCCTTAGTCTCTTTTTCCTGCCCTACAAACGCCTCCAGGAGTTCCATCCGTTTCTTCAAGTATAGTACCCGCTCCATTCCGTACCATAACAGTCACTACAAAATATCCGGCTATAACCATACATAAAATCACAGTAATTACCGCAGCCTTCATAGCAACCCTCTCATTTCGTATTATGAAAAGCCTATTACAGACATATAAGTATGTCAAGGTAATCGGGGAAAATCGCTGCCTGGTTCATACATCCCGGCTTATCGTTGTCTGACGGCTATTATATCCTTTAAATATTCCGGGTCCCATTTAGCTATTTACGGGGAGGGACATCTGCACCGCAGAACTTGCAAGGCACGCTTTTCCCTCTTTTGCTCGCCGGGACAACCTGTTCTCTCTTGCATCGCGGACAGGTTCGCCTGAGGTGAAGGATGGTGCTGACTACCGCCCAGAATAGTGGATTCATCTGCTTACCTCTTCCTTTAACATTATCGAATAGGATATTTTTATGCGGTCCCTTTCCAAAAGGAAAATAGTGGTTCCATATAACTTCCTGTTTAGGAGGCGATTATATTTGGATCGGATATCCCATCTGTCCGCAGATACCCCTTCCGCTTTGCCCATAAAGTAGTCGGCATTTGTATCTTATATAATGTGTTTATGTGGTATAAGAAATTTATCAGACTCAAGATATTCAACGGCGTCGTTAATATCCTTTCTTTTTCCTATCAACAAAATTATGTCCTCGGATTTCAATATAAAATCCGGAGAGGGGTTCTGATAGACCTCTTCCCCGCGCTGAACAGCAATGATCGTCACTCCGGCTTCCGCCCGGAGATTTAGTTCTCTTATTGTATATCCATTTACGTTTGACGATTCCCTGATAAGATAGGTCTCTGTCTCTATATTCTTCAAAAATTCATCCCGTTCATTAAGACGCATTGGGGGCAGTTCCACCGATCTCAAGGCGCTGTAATTGTCCTCTCTTATCCTGTTGATATATCCTGCAATTACATTTCCCGGCACTTGATAGTGATGAAGCACTCTGGAGAATATCTCTATCGAGGTCTCAAACTCCTCTGGAATCACCTCATTCGCGCCCAAGGCCCTGAGGTCGTCCACTTCCGACATGTATCTCGTCCGCGCGATAATATAAAGATGCGGGTTTTCGTTTCTGGCCAGGGCGACTATGCCGCGCATGGATACAGGGTCAGATATGGCCACCACGAGAAGCTTAGCCGTCTCGACGCCCATCTTACGAAGGATATCTTTGCTCGTCCCGTCGCCGTAATATATCGGCTCTCCTTTTTCTTTCATCTCCCTCACTGTGTCGCTGTTCATCTCCAGTACAACATAGGGTATCTCCGTTTTCCTTAACACCCGGGCCAGATTCCTGCCATTAAGGCCGAACCCGACAATTATTACGTGGCCGCTTTTCGTTCGTGGAAATTTGCCTTCGCCGGGAATCCTTTGCAGTCTGTCCACCTTTTTTAAGAGATGCCGGGAGGCTACCCAGGCAGACATGGAGGGGGCGAATTGCAATATAAACGGCGTCATCATCATGGTCGCAACAGAAGCAGAGAGAAAAAGTTGATAGAAATCCCCGGTTATAAGCCCGGCGGCCTTTCCAGCCGTAGCTATCACAAAAGAAAATTCGCCAACCTGGGCAGTGCCCAGACCGGCGTGAAGGGCCGTCCTGAGAGGACTTCCGGCTATCAGGACGGCGATCAGGCCTGCGATTATCTTAATAATAAAAATCAATAAGATAGCCATTAATATCTTCAGATAATTGCCTGCGAGATAATCTATATTCATGAGCATACCGATGGAAACAAAAAACAACCCGATGAAGGTGGCCTTAAAGGGCAATATATCCGAGGTGGCCTGATGTGAATACTCGGACCCCGATATTACGAGGCCGGCCAGAAATGCCCCAAGCGCAAGAGAAAGGCCAAATCTGGAGGTAAGCAGGGCGATACCGAGACAAAGGAGTATGATTGTAGTTATGAACAGCTCCCGGCTCCTCGTGCCTACGACCTGATGGAGAAGGCCCGGGACTACCCGTCTGGCCGCGAGAAGTACGGCTGCTATTATCAAGACCGCCTTCCCCATTTTTATTCCTATATCCACTATATTTATACCCTCGCCTGCAAGGGCCGGGGTAAGGAGCATCAGCGGTACGACACAGAGGTCCTGGAATATCAGTATGCCTACCATCATGCGGCCATGGGGGGTGTCGGTTTCACCCCTTTCTGAAAGCATCTTCAAAACTATGGCCGTGCTGCTTAACGCAACGATAAAGCCGAAGAAAATGGATTTGTTGATGTTTTTAGTGGCGAGATAGGCGACAACAGATGACAGAATAATACTAAGCAGTACCTGTGAACCTCCGCCGCCAACTATCGCCTTCCTCATCCTGACAAGTTTGTCCATGGAGAACTCAATACCGATTGTAAAAAGGAGGAGGATGACGCCGACCTCTGCCAGCATCTCTATGGAATGGGTATCTTTGATCACCCCGAGGCCATGAGGTCCGATAATAACCCCCGCCACAAGGAACCCCACCAAAGAGGGTATCTTGAGCTTGTATAACAAAAATACCACGAGGGCCGAGGCAATAAAGATGATCTCTATGGATTCCAGGAATTCCAATCCCATATTACGACCCTATCTTTTCATACTCTTGTGTCGATATTGCTAATCACCTGCTACCGGGTTCTGGACAATACCCCGGAGAAGCCTGCCGAGAACATCAGCCCCTGTAATGACACGTTTGTTTTCAGCCCATAACAATATGACATCCTGATTGATGACATCATCCTGGCTGTGGCCGGGTTTTACCTTGAGAAGAGAAATAACATCCCCTATCGTTGTCTTGCCGCTCCTTTCTATAATGGGGCGATGGCAGTGCCGATATGGGTTGAACCGGTCAGCGTTGAACAATGCATCGCGAATGAATTCGTCTGAATCTATGACAATTTTCGGTTCGTTCTCCGGGTCTACAATTACAATCCACTTTTTCCCGGAAAGATGGATGCGCTTTAAAAACCCGTCTGAGACGGTCGGTTTGATTTCAGGGAAGACCGGTCTGTTATTCTGAAAGCTCAGTTGCACAATGCTCTTGGGATCAATAGGCTCGCCTTCTGTCGCCAAAGGGACATCGTCGAGCGCCAGGAAATTCAGCGCTCCCTGACCCTCGACCTTTTCGATTTCGGTTTCGGATGAAGCCATATGTATCTTTATGATCTCCCGGATATCCTTTTCCTTGAAATCTGCCCGTTCCTTGCGCTATCCCTTCCGTCCCCCGGTGACCGTCGGTTCAAACGGCAGATCTATAATCACCTCTGTGCCCATCCCCTCTTTGCTGTTCACCTGTATCCTGCCTTTGTGTCCGTCTATGATCTTTTTTGCTATGGACATTCCAAGCCCTGTTCCTCCTTTTTTCCTGGAATAAAAGGGGACGAAGAGGTTATCAAGTGATTCTGCGTCCATACCAACGCCGCTATCTTTAATACTGATGAACAGACGATGACTTTTGGCAGTTACGAATATTTCCACATCCTGGCCACTACGCGAGGCCTCTATGGCGTTATTGATAAGATTAACCAGCGTCCTCTGCATGTGGAAACCATCGACTGCAATCCTTATAGAATTATCAGGTAGGTGCGTTGATATGGTCACTTCGGCTTTCTCGGCCTTTGTCCTGCAAAGCTCAACGGCCTCCTTGATAATCCCGCCGACGTCCCTTTCTTTTAATTCTAGTTGGACCGGCTTTGAGAAATCCAGCACATTGTGCACGATTTTTTCCATATTTTGCGCTGCTTCCATTATAATCTGTGCAGCCTTTGCTGTATCTCCTTTTTGTTCCTGAATTCTCTTTGCAAATCCCTGCATCGTGATAAGCGGATTCTTAAGGTCATGAACTATGGTAGTGGCAATCTGCCCTATCTTGGCGAGATAGCGTTCCTTTTCCGTCTGCTTTTGAATCCTTTTCAGGCGGTCTGTTAGAGATCCCGTGAGGAAGGCAAAAACCCCGGATGACACAAGGTGCAGCACTCTATCGATAATATCCAGGTACGTCGGGGTCCAGTGCCCAAAAAGGAACGGCGTGTATGACAGCGACGCAAAGACGTACGTCAGGATTGCCCCTCTCAGCCCGAAAAGCAATGCTCCTCCAAAAATCGGTATATAATAAAGCTCTTCCAGAACAACATGGGGAGCCAGATCTTGGAGAATGGAGATATGTATAACAGTGATTGCGCCCATAAGAGCTGTAATCCCCATTATGTAATATCCTTCTCTTCCGAATATTTTTTTGAAACCGATCACTTCGAGACCCGCGCCCTTTTTCTTCGTATCCATTTATCTATCTCCACCGCGAGTACAACCGTAGAAGAAATGGCCATTATTTGTAACCACTCATTTATTGCCATAGTCTCCGTCCTGAACACCCATTGGAGCGCCGGCACATAAATCAAAGACAGTTGCGCCAGGAAAGCGGCTATCATACTGTAGAAGAGAAAGGGATTGCTCAGAGGACTTATATGAAATATGGACTGAAGTTCAGACCGGCTGTTCCAGGCCTGAAAGAACTGAAAGAAGACCATCGTGGTCACTGCCATGGTCCTTGCCTTCTCAAGGGAAACACCTTCGCTTAAGGCATTCATGAAATTATATACAACGCCCGCAGATATTATAAGCCCCACAAGTATCGTCCTTTCTATAAGGACCCTGGACATTATGCCTTCCTTCGGATCACGCGGCGGCCTCTCTATTACACCTTTTTCTCCGGGTTCGAAGGCAAGGGCGACATCCTGCAAGCCGTTGGTAACCAGGTTTATCCAGAGGAGCTGGGCTGGCACATACGGTATCGGCACGCCCAGAATTATGGTGCCAAGGATGGAGAGTATGGCAGCAACACCCGTGGGGATAAGAAAGAAGGTCACCTTGCGGATATTATCAAATACAATCCTTCCTTCTTTCACGGCGTTAAAAATACTGGAAAAGTTATCGTCAGTAAGCACCATATCCGAGGCTTCTTTGGCCACGTCCGTGCCGCTCCTTCCCATAGCTACGCCTATATGGGCCGCCTTGAGCGCGGGCGCATCATTGACGCCGTCGCCGGTTACAGCAACAATCTCACCATGCTGTTTTAATTGCTCTGTTATTCTCAGTTTGTGCTGGGGAGACACCCTCGCATATACCGGGACATTTTTTACCTTTTCGAAAAGCTCCGCGTCGTCCATTTTTTCTATTTTCCTGCCCGTAAGGACTTCTGTCTTATCGCCGGCAATGCCCAGCTTTCTTGCGATGGCCCCGGCGGTAACGGCATGGTCTCCGGTAATCATGACGACCCTTATGCCCGCTTTTTTGCATCCCTCAATGGCTTCTATCGCCTCCGGCCTCGGAGGGTCTATCATACCCTGGAGGCCGGCAAAAACAAGCTCGTACCCCACGTCCCGGCATTCTACATCCTTACATCTCAATTCTTCCATCTCACGAGGGGCCTCTTTATAGGCAAAGGCCAGGACGCGCAGACCTTCCTTTGCAAGGGTTTCTGCTGTGTGCAATACCTCTTTCTTGTCCAGATCCTCTCCGTTCATATTTTTAGCGCACATATCCAGCACCTTTTCCGGCGCGCCTTTTACAAACAGAACCTTCTTTCCTCTGTGTCTGTGCAGGGTGGCCATATAGCCCCGCTCGGACTCAAAAGGAATTATGGCTATCTGTTGGTATTTCTCTTTTTCATCTTCGATCTTAAACCCTGCTTTTATCGCGGAAACTATAAGAGCGCCTTCTGTCGGGTCTCCATCCACCTTATACTGGCCTTCCTCTTCATAGACATCCGACTCATTGCATAAGAGGCCTATCCTCAGAATCTGCTCCAGATGTTTTATGTCTTTTGCCTCTATAGGCATGCCCTCATGTCGTATCTCTCCTCGAGGCTCATAGCCGCTTCCGGTAACCTCGTAGATATGACTTCCATTGTAAATCGATTTGACCGTCATCTCGTTCTTCGTCAGGGTCCCTGTCTTGTCAGAACCAATAACCGTAGTGCTCCCCAGGGTCTCCACCGCCGGAAGTTTCCTTATGATGGCGTTCTGCTTCGCCATTCTCGATACGCCGATAGCCATGGCTATGGTAACCACTATAGGAAGCCCCTCCGGTATGGTCGCCACCGCGGCAGCGACGGCGGTCATGAACATATCCTTGGCTTTTTCACCTATGAGCAATCCGACAAAGAACAGAAGGGATGACGCCCCGAGGACAATAAAACCAATGGCCTTGGCAAAACCGTGTATCTTTTCCTGCAGAGGCGCCCTTACTACCCCTATCTCTTTGACTTCCTTGGCAATACTGCCGAGAATGGTCTTTGCGCCTGTCTCCGCTACAATGCCCTTTGCCCTCCCGTTGACTACAACCGTGCCCATAAACGCCATATTTCTCTGGTCGCCGGGCGTCAGGTTTTTTTCCTTTATGGGTGTGGCCGTCTTCTCCGCAGGGACAGACTCTCCGGTAAGCATGGCTTCGTCGGCCCTAAGCTCAATTGTATGTATGAGACGGAGGTCAGCGGGGACCTTGCTGCCGGAGGCGAGCAAGACAATATCCCCGGGAACAAGATATTCGCTGTTTATCTCCTTTTCCCGGCCGTCCCTGATAACCTTTGCCTTAGGCACGGCCATCTTCTTAAGGGCCCTGACGCTCTGTTCTGCCTTGAACTCCTGTATAAAGCCTATAATTGCATTAAGTATTACCACTGCGAAAATAACTCCGGAATCAATGTATTCTCCGAGCAGGATGGTAACGACTCCGGCGATGAGGAGGATATAAATGAGCGGGCTTGTAAACTGATGGAGGATCACCTTCAGCTTACTTATCTCTTCTTCTTCAGCCAGCTTATTCAGCCCGTACTTTTCCAGACGCTGTTTGGCCTCCACCTCGGTCAACCCATTATCTGAGGTGCCAAGTCTCTGAAATATCCCTTTTTTCCCAAGCTGATACCAGTGCATTGATCACCCCCATGAAAGATATTAAAAAGTGTTCATCCGTGAACCCAAGGCTCCCGCATGAAGCAGTTTCCGGATGAACACTAAATAGGACGCAGTGGTGTCAGGACAACGTGAGATTATAGCTATTATACCGTTTAAGCATCAGATTTGGTGTCTATTCTCCTGAATATCTCAATAACGGATACAAAAGTGGCCAGCACCATCGGCCCCATAATAAACCCTATTAGCCCAAAGAGTTTTATCCCGCCCAGGACGCTGAAAAAAAGGGGAAGAAAGGGCATCTTTGTCCTTTTACCGATGATAAGGGGTTTTAATATATTATCGACCAGGCTGATCCCGAAGGCCCCGATAAAGACCAAGACTATTCCTTTCCATATCAGGCCTTCAATAAATAGATAAACGGCGGCGGGAGCCCATATAGCAAAAGGACCAACCAAAGGAACGAAGGAGGCAATCGCCATAGCCAGCCCCCACATAACCGGAGAGGATATACCGAGTACGGCAAAGGCAATGCCGCCCATAGTTCCCTGGACTATGGCTACAATTACGCCTCCATACATGGTGGATACCAGAATATCCTCTATTTGTTTGACTAGCCCGTTTTTCTGTTCCTCAGAAAAAGGAATATAATCACGGATCTTTTCAAGAAAGCCAGGGCCATCTCTCAAGAGGAAAAATATGGAGATGGCCATCAAGATAAAGTCCAAGGTTATGGTTATAATGCCACCAGCCCCCTGGTGATTCCGCCCACCAACTCTTTACCCAGTCGCGAGATATTATCCATGATGGCCTTGTTTATTTCATTCTCGGGGATGTTAAATAAGGACGCCAGCTTATCTATCACCGACCTTATCATCGGATGTCCGGTTATGTCTTTTATGGCCTCGATCTTTCCGTTTTCCGCATACTCAGTCAGGGCCCCCAGTTCCTTTACCAGCAAGAAAAATAGATATGAGAAGGGGCCGATAATAATTAACAGGATGACAACGAGTACGATGAGGGATGTAATGGACTTCGATTTTATATATCTGAGGATAAAGGCATAAGCCGGGTAAAACAAAACGGAAAACACAATGGCCCAGGCTATGGGCAACAAAAACGGCCTCAATATATGGTAACTAAGATAACCAAGAACCAATACGACAGATATCAAGGCAATAAAATAAAACCTGTTAAACATAAATAGCCTCGCAACTATTACGTCTATTCTTTGAAGAGATATTAGTGCCGAATCAGAAATAAGCCTTAAGCACGTATTGCTGCATCATCCTCTGGGTATTAAAAAATGATCCGTTAAGGGTAATGCAATAACGCATTACATCAATAAAGCAATCTCGTTCATGATAAAACACAGGGATAATAGTCTTCTCCAGTTTTTCGTAAAGAGCTGCGGCGTCTTGGGAGGGGTCACGTCTCTTTTCTCCTTCTTTTATATCCTCCCCGATGGACCATCCGGTCACTCCCTCAATATGTCCTTCTATCCACCAACCGTCCAAGATGCTCAGGCTGGGCACCCCGTTAAGAGCAGCCTTCATCCCGCTTGTCCCGGAGGCCTCCAGGGGCGGCTTTGGAGTATTAAGCCACACATCAACACCTGAGATAATCATCTTCGCGAGTTTCATGTCATAATTTTCAAGGTAAACGATCTTGACGTCTTTCTTAAGAGCTTCTTTCATCCGAAAAATCTGATTGATGATCTCCTTGCCGCCTTGATCTTGTGGATGTGCTTTTCCTGCATAGACTACCTGAAGGCTACCGGCTTCCAGTGGTATCCTTCTAAGCCTCTCGGTATCCTGAAAAAGAAGGTCGCCCCTTTTGTACGTAGTAGCCCGCCTTGCAAAGCCGAGAGTAAAAGTATCTGTGTCCATCTTAACATCTGTTCGACTATTTACATACTGCATCAACTGCTTTTTTGCCTGAATATGTGCCTGCCACACCTTCTGACCTGGAATGCTTATGGCATATCGCAGGCTGAAGTTATCCTCTCTCCAGCCTGGTATATGCCGGTCATAAAGCCCCTGAAAGGGTTTTGTCACCCAGGTGGCAGCATGGACCCCATTGGTTATGGCGTCAATAGAATAACCGGCGAACATCATTCTTGAAACTTCACTGTGTTTTTTAGCCACGCCATTGATATAGCGGCTCAGGTTAAGGGCCAGGTAGGTCATGTTGAGCGTGCCCTCGCTGTGGAGAAGCTCCTTCATATCAAAGAAATCATTGTGGTTTCCAAGGACACGTCTGATCAAATTCAGCGTGGAACTATCCGTCATGTCAAAAAAATCTTCCCGGGGTCCAATGACGCGCCTCACCAAATCAAGGGGAAACTGATCATGTCCGGCAGGAACCGGGGTATGGGTAGTAAATATGCACTTTTCTCTGACCGATTCGATATCATCACTGGTGATCGATCCTCTGCCGGCGCTCTTTGCCTCCTCGTCTAAAAGCGCCAGCGTAAGAAGACTGGCGTGTCCTTCATTCATGTGAAAACGCCTGATGTTGTACCCAAGGGCACGCAGCATCCTTACGCCGCCAATGCCCAGGATTACCTCCTGACAAAGACGGTAATGCTGGTCCCCTCCATAAAGAAAATGGGACAGCGTCCTGTCCCATTCAGAATTCTCCCCAAGATCAGCATCTAAAAAATAAACCGGCACCACAAAACCTCCGGCACCGTTGACTTCATATTTCCAGGAGCGGAGCTGAACAACCCTTCCCTCTATGGTAACAGAGGCTTGCTGCGGCAGCTCTTCCAGAAAATCCTCAACGTCCCATTCCACAGGCCCTTCTCTCTGCCATCCACTTGAGTCAATGCTCTGGTGAAAGAAACCCTTACGATGAAGCAGCGTTACCGCGACCATCGGTACCTTGAGATCGGCCGCAGACCGGATCGTGTCTCCCGCCAGTACACCCAGGCCGCCACTATAAGTCGGCATTTCTGCCGCCAGACCCACTTCCATAGAAAAATAGGCAATGGTGCGCCGCTCATCCATATTGTCCTCCTCAGCCGTGCCTCTACCTTACCAGGTCCAGAACGGCCCTGTTCCACCCTTTTGGTCCCACATCCGGCGTGAGAATAACCTTCTTGACCTTTGACCACGGGGCATATTGCCTGTCCTTTTTCTTGACCAGAACCGGTCTTTCCACATTTTCCAGCATCGGGAAATCGTTGGGGCTATCCCCGAGGCCAACGCTGACCAGTACCTGACCTTCCGTTTCATATAACCTTTTTAGTATCTGTACGGCCTTGCCCTTATCGTTATCACCTATCAGATGATAAAAGCGTCCCCCTCTCGTAATCTTAAGCCCTCGTTTTTCCGCCGCTCGTTCTAAATCGGCAAGCCTGGCCTCTTCCTCTAAAAAAAGAAACGGCTCAGAGTAGTCGCGCTGCTGCGCTAAGGCGGCCATATCTCTACCCAGCCCGGTAAGTTCAACCACATGGTCCACAGACATCTCAGAAAATCCAGAAAGCTTAAGGCCAGTTTCCGCCTTGATGGCGGCAAAAAGATCTTTAATTCTGCTATACCGCGTTCCTAATTCTATGACCTTATAATCTCTGTATTCAACAAAGGTCATGTCCCTGGTATCCAGGGTCCCTTTCGGGACAAAGATGGCCGCGCCATTTTCAGCAATAAAGGGGTCTTCCAGCCCCAGTTCTTTCCTGTAATGCTCGATCTCCGTTTTTGTCTTGCTGGAGCAAAGGATAAGGGGAATTCTCTGATGCCTTATATAATTCAGGGCCTCGTGGGCATCCCTGTAATCATAACTGTCATGGTCAAGGAGTGTTCCGTCGAGATCAGTAAAAATAAGGTAAAACTTTTCCATCTCTACCTATTATGGTCACCTTTCCCCTTTTGGTCGAGACATAAAGCGCTTACTAAGAGTAAAACGAGGATAGGTCTTTGGTTTTGTCAGCGCCATCAGCTTGGCGATACCTGGTTACCGCGTGAAACGCGTTCTAAGGCAAAAATCGCGTTCCTCTTGTCCGCTTCTCAGCCAAGAATAAGATTTGCCGGCTATTAAGGGCCAGTTGCCCTCGCCATGAGAAAAGACCTGGTACCTGTAAGGCCAGCCAGGTGTCTCTCACCTGGCTGGCATGAAGGCCAGACACCATTCCAAAAATCTTTTTACCTCACCCTGATTTTTCAGATAATAGTCTGCCTTTGGATTCCCTCCGACAGAGATCGAGAGCCCCTCCCTCTTTATTACTTTGAAGGCGTCCTCATCTGTAGCATCATCGCCAATATAAATAGCATTCTTTGTTCTACCGAAATTTCTCTGTATCAAAAGAACAGCGTCTCCCTTGTTCCAGGCCTTTACAGGTCTTATCTCGAAAACTTTTTTGCCCGAGGTTATCCGGAACACATCTTCATACCCCTTTGCCGTCTTCCAGAAGGCATCAAAGAAACCTCCCCTTCCTTTCGGGCTGACCTTCCGGAAGTGGACACTAGCAGTAATGCCCTTGTCCTCAATTATGATGCCCTCAATCATCGCCAGTTCCTCTTTTAGTCTGCATAAAAGCTCTTCCAATAGATCTCTGTCGCCTATTGGCTGCCAGGAGACCAGCCCCTTCCTTCCACCCCAGATCTCGGCGCCATGATTACCGGCATAAATGAGGTCTTCTATGCCAACCCGTTGCTTTATGTCCTCAAGTGACCTTCCACTTATGACGGCTATTGGCATAACCTTCTTTAATCTCGAGAGTATCTGGCGAATCTCGCTCGGAATAAATGCCTTGTCCGGAGATTCAACGATTGGGGTCAACGTACCATCGTAATCGAGAAACAAAATGGCATTATCCACTGATATCTTATCGAGATTATCAAACAGATACGGATTTCCTGTGGACTTCACCCAGCAAACACTGACCATCTCATGCAGAACATCCTCAATCCATTTGTAAATGTCGTTTTCCTCCACCTGCTGCCTGAGGATGGCCATCCGGCTGTTCTTTTCCGCCTGCGGCATCTGTAAGGCCTCACGTATACGGTCAGAGAAGCCTTCCACGTCGTAAGGATTTGCAAGCAAAGCCCCTTCAAGCTCCTCGGCGGCCCCGGCCAGTTCACTCAAGATAAGGGCACCACAGTTGTCAACCTGAGAGGCCACGTACTCCTTGGCCACGAGATTCATGCCATCATAAACCGAGCTTATTATGCCTATGTCAGCCATCCGGTAATAGGCCACAAGATCTTCATGCTCAATCTTTTCGTCGATATAGATTATTGGCGTCCAGTCGGCAGTGGCATGCTTATCATTTATTTTAGTAATAAGCTCCCCCACAGCCTTTTGATAGCTCAGGTATGGCTCCTTCATCCTGGTAGGAACAGCAATCTGGACAAAGCTAACTTTTCCTCTGTACTTTGCATATCTTTCAAAGAACAGATTGATGGCCTGAAGTCTCTTGATGAGGGCCTTGGTGTATTCCAGACGGTCGACCCC
>CAYSYZ010000014.1:0-12973 GCA_964435205.1 uncultured Desulfovibrionales bacterium | reverse complement strand
CCAATCCCGATGTATTTGTCAACCAGCCCATGCTTGTCTCTTATTTTTTTTATTGCATTTGCGGTCCGCCGAAAGGAGGCCATGGCACTAAACTTCTGAAAATCGATACTTATGGGAAAGGCCTTCAGCCGCGTCGTGTGCCCATTGTAGGTGACCACTGCATTTTCATAATCCAGCTCGGCGTCCAGATTTTCCCGAACGCAATCCATGAAATTTTTTACAAAAAGGGGGATCTGAAAACCGATGAGGTCGTTGCCCAGGAGACCTTCCAAAATCTCCTTCGCCTGCGGGCAAACCCTAAGCACACTCCAATTAGGCCAGGGTATATGCCAGAAATGAGCTATGGTCAGCGCGGGATTGCTGTCCCTCAAGAAGCGCGGCAGAAGGCAGAGATGGTAGTCGTGTACCCATATAATGGAATCTTCTCCACTCTCTTCAAGAACCGCGTCAGCAAAAATACGGTTGGCTCTTTTATAATCGTCCCAGAATTTCTTCCTGAAATAGACCCTGTCTAAGGTTATATGGCAGAGAGGCCAGAGTACCTGATTGGCATACCCGTGATAATAATTTTCGGCTACGCCCGGATTCAGCCAGACCCTCCTCAGGGTGTAAGAAGGCCTTACGGGCGGGACTTGAATGCAGTTTCTACTATCCACAACATCCCGGTCCCTGCTTCCACTTCCCCAGGCTACCCAGGTTCCCCCGGTGACCTTTAAAACATCATCCATGGCTGCGGTAAGACCACCCGCCGGCCTGTCCACTTTAATCTGTGACCCTGCCGCCTTCCTGTGGACATAGGGTTCTCTGTTAGAGACGACCACCAGGTTCTTGGCACAAAAGTTTTCTTCTAAAAACAATTGTAATCTATGACTCACAGCTCTAAGATATACCTGCCTTCATTATCTAATGTGTACCAAACAGAAAGATAGTCTCTTATTTGCCTCGTTATGAGAAAATTAATCCTGACGTATTCTCTACCTTTTTCTCCCATCCGCCTAGACATTTCGGGATTATTCAAAAACTGCCTTACCCTGAAGGCGGCCCCCTCAACGGAATGCACAAGAAAGCCGGTAACTCCGTGGACTATCTGGAGGGGTATCCCGCCTACGGCTCCTCCGATGACTGGCTTTCCTTTCCACATGGCCTCAGAAACGGTAAGACCAAAGCCTTCCCGCGTGGACTTCTGCAGGACAACGTGAGCCATCCTTTGAAGCGCGTTTATATCCTTGTCGCTAAATGTCGGCAACAAGAGGATCAATATGTCAGGATCATCGGCCGCATATTCCGTTACTTCTTTTAAAACTGCCCCACCTTCCGGGTCGTCGGTTGCAGGACTCCCTGCCAGAACAAGAACACAATCGTTGTATTTCTTGACGATCTTGTAGGCCCCTATCACTCCTATCGGGTCTTTGAACCGGTCAAACCTGGAAACCTGCAGTATTATAGGTCTATCTCTGGGTATGTGAAGTCTTTCTGAGACCTCACTTATCTCCTGTTCCGTGAGCTCGCGGTTCTTTTCACCCAGAGGATCAATAGATGGGGCAATGACAAATTCGTCTATAGGCATGGATTGTGCGAATCTGGCTACAGAAAAGATCGCGGCATCGTATTTTTCCCAGTAACGTTTCAGGTGGTCTCTTGTTTTTTTCACTGGGCTCGAAGCATCAATGTGACATCTCCATATCCACTTGCCGGTTTTTCTGAATTCTACGAGAGGTGCCGGCTGAGGGTCATGGATTAGTACCGCGTCTCCATCCAGGTCGATCTTCTCCGCGTTTTTTCTGTTCACCTCATAGTGATACTCCCACATGTCCCTGCTTATATGCTCAAAATTCCCCTGAAGGGTGTTGTGGATTTTCTTCGTTATGTCAAAAAACTTATCATCTCCCTCTATCACTTCCCATCTTGCATTTATCCCCAGTTCCCGCAGTAACGGGATCATGCGTTGAAGTATTTCCGCTACACCACCGCCCGCACGGGTAGAATTTATATGGAGAAAAGTTTTTTCCTTTAATTTCTGGCCAAGCTTCTGTAAGAGCTGCAAGTCTCCTTTGGGAGCAATGCCGGAGTAATCCGAGATCATAACTATGTAACCTCCATGCTGCGCCGGGCCTCTCTCTCCACTGCCTCAATGATGTGTTCTCTGATTCCCTCTATGTTATGCATAAAAGGGTCTATAGCCCTAATTTCTTCTGCTAGCTGGTTCTTTCCCAGTGCAGTCTCAATCCACGTTGAAAAATCATCTATCCCACCGCCCAGACGCATCCTTGCCTCATAAAAGTGATAATATATCGAGCCCGCATCGAGGTACTTTATGCCCACCAGAAATTCGGCCAGATTCCTGGCCATTATTCCAACGGGAAAGATAAGTGTTATGGTTTCATTGAAGTGGAACTCTTCACCAGGCATAGCATCCCTGGGCTCGGGAAAATCCTCCAGATAACGGTCGATCACCGCCAAAAGCTCGCCTCTCAGGTCTTCTACAGTGTTGAAGTCATAGGGGTCCACACTGGAGAGATGCTCCGCAAGGGCTTCTTCTTCAAGGTTTTCCCCGGCCCACTGAGCAAAGTCGTTGCCGTACTCATAGATGTGCCCCTTTAGGAAATACTGATAGGTATGGTGAAATATGGATTCTTTGCTGACGCGAGACATTATTTCCCGGAGTTCCCGGAGATTTTTTGCCTCTTGGCCAGTAGACTTTAATATGCTAACACACTGCCTAAACTCAAATGGCGGGGTCAGGTTTTCCATGTTTATTTTCTCAAGGAGAGATCTCTTTTCTATCTAATTGATTTATCGATACCATGATGCTACATAATAATTAACACATCTCATCCAGATAGGCAAATCATGGACAATCTTCGTGCCGCTGCCCGGAAAATCTTTCGCGCTGCCCTCTCGGCAGTAGATCCCTATAGGGCCGTATGTGGCTACTTGGCCGTGGAAAACAACGTACTCTCCCTTGGCAGCAAACAAGAAAAGCTACGACAATTCAACCTGAACCGATTCAAGAGAATTTTTGTGTTCGGCGCAGGCAAAGCGGTGGTACCAATGGCCGCAGCCTGCGAACAAATCCTGAAAAAAAGAATAAATAGCGGGCTGGTTATCACCAAATACGGTCACACTGGACCGCTCAAATACATTGCCGCGGTAGAAGGCGGACACCCAATACCAGACAAGGCCGGACAGAACGGAGCGAAGAATATCCTGGCGCTCCTCAAAGAATCTCAAGCCGATGATCTAATAATATTTCTCACCTCAGGCGGGTGCTCTGCACTGATGCCCTTACCATCACCGCCCATCTCACTAACCGAAAAACAAAGACTGACCAATCTGCTGCTCAGATCCGGGGCTACCATAAAGGAAATCAACGCGGTACGAAAACACATCTCATTGACAAAAGGTGGAAACCTGGCCGCGGTAGCTCATCCTTCAACTGTTATCAATTTGGTCTTCTCCGATGTCGTTCGAGACGATCTAGATGTCATCGGGTCAGGACCTTTTGTGCCCGATTCCTCCACTTTTCGGGATGCCTGGGCCATCCTTGAAAAATATAACCTTGTATCCAGGTCGCCCCATAGTCTCATCGAGCTCTTACGGGCCGGATTACAAGGGAAAGTAAAAGAAACCCCAAAGCCCAGGCAACCTTGTTTTCGTAAGGTCCATAATGTCATTATCGGGAATAATTTATTAGCCTTGAAGGCCGCCGAGACAAAAGCAAACTCCATGGGTTTCCAGACCTTGATTCTCTCTTCACAACTACAGGGTGAGGCGAGACAACTGGCCAAATTCTATGCCGCCATAGCTGCAGAGATTCTGAAATCTGGATATCCTTGCACTCCGCCGATCTGTATTCTCGCTGGAGGAGAGCCAACAGTAACCATAAAAGGTAATGGTCTGGGCGGAAGGAATACAGAGCTTGCCCTGGCGTTCGCCATCGAAATCCAAGGATTAACTAGAATAGCTTTCCTGAGTGGGGCTACAGACGGCACAGATGGGCCCACAGACGCTGCCGGAGCGATCGTTACCGGCCGGACATACCAAGGTGCCCGGAAAAAAGAAATCCACGCTGAAGATTATCTCAGACAAAATGACTCATATATTTTTTTTAAAAAGGCTGGAGGGTTACTCATGACAGGCCCTACCAGGACAAACGTCATGGATGTCCACATTTTGCTTGCGAAATAATCAACAATATAGCCGTTTCTGCGTTATAGGGATAATTGGGGTATAACCCAACTCTGATAACCCTCAAGTCTGGGATAAGATTATCTATCTGGCAAGCCATTGTCTCCATCCGACCGACAATGACTCTCGGTCAGAAAATCGTCCTTCTTGACAGGGGAGAAATACAGCCAATCGGGACCCCGCACGAGAGCTATCATGCTCCCACGAATCTCTTCGTTGCCACATTCATTGGAAGTCCACGCATGAACCTATTAAAGGGGCAGCTATCAAAGAGGGGAGGGTAGAATCGCTCTGCCGTTAGAACTTTTCACTCAGTCTCTCGTATATTTTTCTTTTCTTGTCCCACATTTTCAATAGATAGCCCTTTTGGTCTTCAAAGGTCTCGGCATTTTTCTCCACAATTTCTTCGGCCTGGGAAGAGTCCATGTCCCATGTTTCCCGGACAAAAGAAGCTACCCGGGCATAATAAAGCGGCGTCATAAGATCTACTAACTTGTTTCTGTTCATCGGCCAGTAGTGGAAAGTGGCGGCCAATTCATACAGAATCCGGACCCAGGTCTCTATCGGTAAATAGAACTCTTTGGCGCTCATTTTAGAAGCTTTTTTGAGGTCACTGTAACTATTGGAGTCCAGCATATCCTTCCAGAAAGACCCAAATTGTTTGAAACCAACCCTGAAGTTATAAATCAGTCTTTCCAAATCGACTTTAATTGGCTCCGGTTCTGAACATTGCTCTGCCCCAAAGGTTTCCACCGGAGCGCTCTTTTTTGTCTTCTTCCAGTAAGATTCATTTTGTTCCATGAGATAAAAGATAGTCCAGACCACCTGGCGAAACATGGGTCCCAGGTGCGCAGCCGGGTCTTTAGCATCGTGTATCTTAACACCTAAGTTGGCCTGACAAATCCTGAATCCTTGAACCACAGCCTGGGTTGTCATCCAGATATCCACGCCAAACCGCGCGATTTCCGTATCCCATAACGGTTGGTCAATGTAGTAGGCGGCCACTTCCCTGGAAAAAGCAAAATCACCACCAATGGGCTGGCGAATGCGCTTTCCGTACAGAGCACGAGTCAGGTTATAAACTATATTGTTGGTTATGGTGCCATCATACTTGTAGCGGCAATAAACGGGCGTAACATACTGATAGCCTTTCTCCAGAACAGGATAAAGCAAATGATGCACCCAGTCCGACGTTATGCTGCGGATATCTGAATCTACAACAATACAGGCCCTGACATTCAGCTTCACGGCGGCCTCAAAAATGGAACGAAAAGCAGTTCCTTTACCGCTTGGTCCTCGATAAATGGAAAGCAGTTTTTCTTGCCAAGGCTTAAGCTGAAATTCTTTGACTACCTCTCTGGTATCATCGGTGGAACCCCCATCCGCTATCATAATCAGGTTTTTATGTTCCTTAAAATGCTTATTGAGACCATGCGAAACCATCTGTATGACATGGGCAATCGTCCGTTCATTGTTATAGGCAGGGATACCCACCAGGATATCCGCCCGGCCGGTTTCCTCCAGTCTTTTCAAAGTATAAGGTCGAAGTGCGGTGTAGTACATTTCAGTATCCTTTTTCTCTTAGTCTACAGTATATGTCCATAAAGTAAAAATCTTTCGATACAAATAACGTGCTTGGAAATTCCTGGATAGGCATGAAGATGGCTTGTGGCTTCCCGAGAACAAGCGTAGGAAATGAGCGGTGCAAGATGCATACTTAAATAAAAATGGAGCGGGAAACGGGATTCGAACCCGCGACTTCAACCTTGGCAAGGTTGCACTCTACCACTGAGTTATTCCCGCTCAGTATTTTTTCTATACCGCAAACCTTTCTCTTTGTCAAATCGAAATCCCAGCGGTGCCCAGGTAGGTATGGACATAGTTACCGGTCAGTTAACGAATTATTGACACAATGGATGACAGGTGTTAAAAATGTCTAGGTCTGGAGGGATGGCCGAGTGGTTGAAGGCGGCGGTCTTGAAAACCGCTTTCGCTTTACAGCGGACGTGGGTTCGAATCCTACTCCCTCCGCCATTAGAGACGTTTCATCTATGGATGTGGTTCGGTTTGCGGAGAGATGACCGAGTAGGCCGAAGGTGCTCGCCTGCTAAGCGAGTGTAGGGGGAAACTTCTACCGAGGGTTCGAATCCCTCTCTCTCCGCCATATTCTGGGTTCACCTTACTGAAAAAAAGATGTTTCCCACTCTTCTTTCAGGTCCCTGGACATGAGTTCCTTAACCGCCCCTCGAGGGTCTTTGTCTTCATAGAGAACCTTATACACCTGTTCTGTGATGGGCATTTCCACCTGGTGTTTTTGCGCCAGAAAATAGGCGGATCGGGCCGTTTTAACCCCTTCGGCCACCATTTTCATCCCTTCCAGGATCTCTTTCAACTTTATCCCCTGGCCAAGCTTGAGACCCACCATCCGGTTCCGGCTTAGATCACCGGTACAGGTCAAGACCAGATCACCCATGCCGGCCAGGCCGGCAAAGGTAAGGGGGTTGGCTCCAAGTTTGAGCCCCAGGCGACTGATCTCGGCCAAACCGCGCGTAATAAGCGCGGCTCGGGTATTGGTGCCGTAACCGAGTCCATCAGAAATACCCGCAGCGATGGCAATGACATTTTTCAGAGCCCCCCCTAATTCCAATCCTTTGACGTCGGAGGAGCGATAGACTCGGAAATAAGGGGTAGAAAAAAGCTCTTGGACCGACCTGGCCACGTCCTCGCTGAGCGAAGCAGCAGTTACTGCTGTAGGCGTTTTCTGGCTCACCTCCCGGGCGAAACTGGGACCGGAAAGAACCGCCAGGTTACTGTGTTGAAGTTCCGGCAAGAATTCCTCCAGGATCTCGGTCATGGTAAGAAGCGTCTCGTTCTCGATGCCTTTGCTGACCGCAACCACTATACTCAAAGGAGAAACAACAGGAACCATCTGAGTCACCACGCCTCGAAAAACGTGTGACGGCACCGCCATGACTATGAACTTCTTATCCTCTACGGCTTCATTAAGGATATGTGTAATGGCCAACCGGGCATCCAGCTTCACGCCCGGCAGGTACATTGTATTTTCCCTGGTTCCGGCCATATCTTTGGCCAGGGTTTCCTCGTATACCCACAAGGTGGTTTCCTCGCCCTTTTCCGCCAGAAGATTGGCCAGGGTCGTGCCCCAGCTCCCTGCGCCTATAACACCCACCGAAGCCCCGCGCCTAGACACTGTGCTCTTCCTCCTTCTCTGCCAGTCTAGCTATGCCCACGACCTTCTCGCCCGGCTCCAACTGAAACAGCTTGACCCCCTGTGTATTTCGCCCCTGCTCTCGTACCCCACTCACCCTGATGCGGATAATCTTACCACTACTTGCCAGAAGCAGGACTTCTGTATCATCTGTGACCTGCAACACCCCAGTTACCGCCCCATTTCGCTGGCTGGTTTTGATTGTAATGAGGCCCTTTCCTCCGCGACCCTGCGGACGGTAATCCTCCAGGTACGTTCTCTTCCCGTACCCGTTCTCCGTAACGGTAAGAACCGAAGTGTCTTTACCCACTACCTCCATACCGACGACTTCGTCGCCATCTCGCAGTAATATGCCCTTCACTCCCATGGCCACCCGTCCAACTCCCCTAATCTGCTTCTCATTGAAGCGTATGGAAAGGCCGCGCCGGCTTACCAGAAATATGTCCATGTTCCCATCCGTATGGGCAGCGTTCACCAGCTCATCCCCTTCCCGTATGGCCACCGCATTGATACCGCCGGAGCGGGGATGCGAATAAGCCATTAAGTCGGTCTTTTTCACCATCCCTTTTTTGGTCGACATGACTAAATACTGCCCGGGCTCAAAGGTACGAATGGGTAATATGGTCTTTACCCTCTCCTCTGGATGCAGATTCAATAGGTTCACGATTGCCTTTCCTCTGGCCAGGCGGCCGGCCTGAGGAATCTCATACACCTTAAGCCAGTGCAGCCGGCCAAGGTTGGTGAAGAAAAGGAAGTTGTCGTGTGTTGAGGCAATATAGAGATTCTCCACAAAATCTTCTTCCCTGGTCTCTGCCCCGGTTATACCCTTTCCGCCGCGGCGCTGGCTCCGGTAAAGGCTCACCGGGTTCCGCTTGATGTAGCCGCGATGTGAAACTGTAACCACCATATCCTCTTCAACAATAAGATCTTCTATGTTGATCTCCCCGGTTTCTTCCACAATTTCGGTCCGCCGCTGATCGCCGTAAGCTGCCTTTATTGCCTGCAGTTCCTCTTTTATAATCTTACGAACAAGCTCATCGCTCCCCAGTATGGCCTTATAATGCTCTATATCTGCCAAAATCGATCTATACTCTTCCAGTATTTTTCCCCTCTCCAGACTGGTCAGTCTTTGCAGGCGCATATCCAGAATAGCTTGAGCCTGTAATTCAGATAGCTGGAGGGAACTAACCAGCCGATCTCTTGCCTCCCTGGGGGTGCTGGAAGACTTGATCAAGCTGACCACGAAGTCCAACTGGTCGAGTGCCACCTTCAGACCCTCCAGAAGGTGGGCCTTCTCCTCTGCTTTTTTTAAGTCAAAGCGCGTTCTCCTGATGACAACTTCACGCCTGTGCTCAACAAAGTGGCCCAGGAGACGCTTTAAGGTCAAGACCTCCGGTCTGTTATTTACTATTGCCAGCATATTGATCCCAAAAGAGGTCTCCATCGGGGTCTGGGCATAAAGCTGGTTCAAAATAACATCCTCTACCTCATCCTTCTTTAGTTCAACGACAATTCTCAGGCCTTCTCTGTCTGATTCATCCCTGACTGTCTGAATACCGTCGATCTTTTTGTCTCTGACCAGTTCCGCAATCCGTTCGACTAGCCGGGCCTTGTTTATCTGGAAAGGAAGTTCGGTTACTACAATGCTTGTTCGTCCGGAGGCTTTTGGTTTCTCGATAGAAACACGTGCTCGCAACTTGATGCTGCCCCGCCCGGTCTGGTAAGCCTCTTTAATCCCGGTTCGCCCACATATAAATCCACCTGTCGGAAAGTCCGGGCCTGGAATATTCGACACGAGATCATCTATCGAAACTTCTGGCTTATCTATGTAGAGGAGGAGGCCGTCGATGACCTCAGAGAGGTTGTGTGGCGGGATATTCGTTGCCATACCCACAGCTATTCCCGTGGAACCGTTCAGAAGCAAATTTGGCAATCGCGAGGGAAGGACTCCCGGTTCAACCAAAGAGTCGTCATAATTTGGAAGGACATCCACCGTCTCTTTATCGATATCGGTAAGAAGTTCCTGGGCAACCCGCGCCATGCGAACTTCGGTATACCGCATAGCAGCCGGAGAGTCCCCGTCGATGGATCCAAAATTCCCTTGCCCATCGACGAGCGGGTACCGCATGTTAAAGTCTTGCGCCATGCGCACAAGCGAGTCATATACTGCTGCATCACCATGAGGATGATATTTACCTATGACATCACCAACAATACGCGCCGACTTTTTATATGGCTTGTTCCAGTCATTCTTTAATTCATGCATGGCGTACAAAATACGCCGGTGCACTGGCTTAAGCCCATCGCGCACGTCCGGTAAGGCACGCCCGATGATTACGCTCATGGCATAGTCGAGATAGGACTTCTTTATCTCTTTCTCGATGCTAACCTGACTAACGCTTTCTCTAGCATACATAATAGCCCCTTTTTGGGGATATCCTTGTTAGGCTCAACTACAAGGCCTCTAACTCCCCTTACCCTAAAATCTCTGTATACTCTTCAAAAAATTTATATGTCCAAGGAGGTTACTTCGAGGGCATTTGTCTGGATGAACTCTCTTCTGGGCTCCACCTTGTCGCCCATGAGAACTGTAAATATCTCGTCCGCAGCAAGGACGTCCTCTACCCGCACTTGAAGCAGTGTGCGGCGTGATGGGTCCATGGTAGTGGACCAAAGTTGAGTGGGGTTCATTTCCCCCAGTCCTTTATAGCGCTGAATAAAAAATCCCTTTTTCCCTTCCTCCGTCGCTCTTTCTAGGAGTTCCCTTCTCGACTTGATCTTGATCTCTGTACTGTCAACCGACAGCAGGAAGGGCGGATTGCCCATTTTAGCAACCTTCCTACCTATTTCGCAGAGGCTCTGAAATTCCGGTGAGGCCATCAGTTCTCGATTATTTGAGTTTTCAGGCTGGCTTATGGAGTTCCTTTCCAGTGCCTGCCGAAGTGCCTCCGTATTTAGGACACCGTAAGCAAAGTATTTTTCGTTTTCCGGATCAAAGACCAGCGTTTCTAATGCATCTGCCGGAGCGCCTTTTCTCTCCAACCGATCTAGGACAATCTGATAACGTGCCAGGTCTTCCATAAGAAGCAACAGATGGGAACCGGAAACCACCCCTCTTGTTCCGCTCACCGAGAGACTCTTTCCCTCTATAGCCCTCTTTAGAAACCAGCTACTTATTTCAACTTCGTCTCTCAAGAATGCTTCTTCTTTTCCTTTGGCCACTCGGTAGAGGGGTGGTTGGGCTATATAGAGGAAACCTTTTTCGATTAATTCCGGCATTTGACGATAAAAGAAGGTCAAGAGGAGTGTTCTTATGTGAGAGCCATCCACGTCGGCATCCGTCATTATAATGACCTTATGGTAGCGTAACCGGTTGATGTCGTAATCCGACTTGCCGACGCCGGTTCCCAGGGCAGCAATTAAAGTCCTTATCTCGTGACTCTCTAGCATTTTATCAAAACGAGCCTTTTCTACGTTGAGAATCTTTCCCTTAAGCGGGAGAATCGCTTGAAACACTCTATCTCTCCCTTGCTTTGCCGATCCGCCGGCTGAATCACCTTCTACAATGTATATTTCGCTTTTAGCCGGATCTTTCTCCTGGCAATCGGCCAGTTTCCCTGGAAGAACCATATCCGAAAGGCTGCCCTTTTTCCTGGCCAGGTCTTTGGCCCTCCGGGCGGCCTCTCTTGCTCGGGCTGCATCTATTACCTTGGCCAAGATCTTTTTCGCCGTGGAAGGATTCTCCTGCAGGTATACGGAAAGTTTCTCGTTAACCAGAGACTCTACCAGACCCTTGACCTCGCTGTTTCCTAGTTTCGTCTTCGTCTGACCTTCAAACTGCGGGTTGGGTATCTTAACGCTGATTATAGCTGTCAGTCCCTCCCGTACGTCGTCACCCTCCATTCTCTCTCTGAGATTCTTGGGGAGACTTTCGCTAAGTGCGTAGTGATTTACTGTCCGGGTTAGGGCAGATCTGAAACCTATCAGGTGAGAGCCCCCTTCTTTTGTATTGATGTTGTTGGCAAATGAATAGACTTTCTCTGCATACGTACTGTTGTACTGTATGGCAACCTCTACTTCAATATCACCCCGGGTCCCGGATATATATATAGGCTCACTATGAAGAACCGTCTTGTTTTTGTTGAGATACTCCACAAAAGACAGAATTCCGCCCTCATAGAGAAAGTCTTTCTTGACACCGGTCCTTTCATCCGTTACTACGATCCTTACGCCTTTGTTTAAAAATGCCAGTTCTCTTAATCTCTGGGAAAGTATCTCAAAGGTGAATTCCGTTTTCTCGAATATCTCGGAGTCCGGCAAAAAAGTCACCTTTGTCCCTCTTTTCTCGGTATCTCCTATAATTTCTAGATTCGTTACTGTTTCCCCTCTCTCATATCTTTGCCGATATATCTTACCATTAAGAAATATCTCGACCTCCAGATATCGAGAAAGGGCGTTCACAACAGATACTCCTACACCGTGCAACCCGCCGGATACCTTATAAGTTTTATGATCAAATTTCCCGCCCGCGTGGAGCTTGGTCATTACAACTTCTACCGCGGGTAGTTTCTCCGTGTGATGCATATCAACCGGTATGCCCCGACCGTTATCCTCTACCGTAATACTCCCATCCCTGCAAATAAGTACCTCTACATAGTTGCAATAACCTGCTAGCGCCTCGTCGATACTATTGTCAACAACTTCGTATACGAGATGATGTAATCCCTCTACACCGGTATTTCCAATGTACATGGACGGCCTTTTGCGAACTGCTGTGAGGCCATTCAAAACTTTTATCTCTTTAGCCGTATAATCTACGGCCGTTGCTTGATTATCCGGAATGTTCATCTTTATCTCTCTCTTAAACTCTCATCGGCATAAGAATACCAAGGAAGCCCTCATCCTCGCTTCCTTTTATGATACAGGGGCTGGTTTCGTTTTCAATTTCCATGGATATATTCTTGCTGTCCATGACCCCAATAGTTTCCATCAGGTAGTTGATATTGAAACTGATAACCAATTCTTCTCCATCATACTCAATTTCGATCTCTTCTCTGGCATCTCCAATATCAGGATTTACAGAAATAATTTCTAATTTTTCTTTACTGAAATTAAGACTCACAGCCTTATATTTGTCTGTAGACAATATAACTGTTCTCCGCAGGACTTCGAGAAAACCCTGCCTATCCAGGGTAACCTTATGTTTTCCTTTCTCGGGTATTATTGTTCTATAATCGGGAAATTCTCCATCGATGAGACGTATTACCATTCTCGTCTTATTTGCCTCAACCGAGCAGATATCTTCCTTAAACCCCAATAAAATATTTTTAGCGTCTTCACAGAGCTTTAATATTTCTCTAGCTCCTTTCCGTGGTAGAATTACTCCCGATCCAAATTCCAAGTCAGCTACAGCAGACACCGCCTTCTCCATAAGAGCTAACCGGTGACCGTCTGATGATACCATTCTCAATATTTCTCTTTTTTCTTCTACTACCCGTTCCACGTTGATTCCGCACAGATTAAACCTAGTATCATCTAGAGAAACAGAAAATATGG
>CAYSYZ010000013.1:0-27932 GCA_964435205.1 uncultured Desulfovibrionales bacterium | reverse complement strand
GGGGATCGAACAGGTGAATAAAGCCATCGTTGAGATAGACAAGGTGGCTCAAAACGTTGCAGCCGCGGCCGAAGAACTTTCTTCTTCCATTGCGATCTTCCAGACCGACAAGGAGAAAAAAGAGCATACTGCAACTGTCCCTCTGCTAACGGGTTGAGGTCCGGTTCAAGACGTCAATATCTGATCAACCTTTCTGAAGATTTTGCAGAGGCCATCCATTAATCCCCTGGGAAGGGAAGTTCAAGCTGATTTACGTTCTCTTAAATAGAACCATACATTGAACCCGCACAGAAAAATGGTCAGGATCAGGACAAGATGGCGGGAAAGCTGGATGTAGACGATCTTTTCCACATAATGGATGATAAATGAACCTTTGTAGGTCAACGCCGGGTCATGTTTTGCTCTCAGCCAGACCTCAAGGTGAGTAAAGGGACAGTACCAGTCGAATAGCTGAATAATAAAGGCAAAGACTAGACCGGAGATATGAAATATCTTTATGGCCAGTTTTTTCACCCCGAGGAAAGCGCCGAGTATCAGGAACATAATCCAGAGGAAATGAGCAATCACAATGATGTCTGCGAGCAATTTGTAGATCATACGACATCTTCCGTACCAACGGTCGCAACGGTCGAGATCGGCTTATTTTTCTTCCGGTGACCGGCATGTTATGTGTTCTAAGAGAGAGTAAAGTTCCTCCTGCGAGACAGTGTATTTCTTCTTGCAAAATTCACACTGGACAAGTGCTTCTTTTTCCCTATCTATTAGGTCTTTGATGTCCTTTTCGCCGAGGGCCACGATAGCATCAACAACCCGTTCCTTATTACATGGGCAGCTATAAGCGACCTGCCTTCTATCTAGCAGGTCCATAGGCAGGCCAACGGCTGTTTCTAATATTTTTTCCAGAGTCAATCCCTCGAGAATCATGGAGCTAACGGGCGGGAGCTGTCTTAACCTGTTCTGGAGGAATTCGATGGTCTCATCCTTAGCCCCGGGAAGGGCCTGAACCATGAATCCGCCAGAAGCCTTTACGAAGTTATCTACGCCTACATATACCCCCAGGGAAACGGCAGAAGGTGTCTGTTCGGATTTGGTAAGATAATAGGCCAGGTCGGTGGCTATTTCGCCAGTCTGGAAGGGAACGGTGCCGCGGTAGGGTTGTGCCAGGCCGAGGTCCTTTATAACATGGAGGAATCCCCTGCCGACAGCTCTACCAACATCCAGCTTGCCATCTTTAAGCCCAAGGTAAACGTGCGGTCGGCGCACGTAAGCCCGTGTTCGCAGGAGCCAATCTGCTTCGGCTACAATTTCCCTGATTGGACCGTCTCCTGCTATCTGGACCGTAAGCCTCTGATTCTCCTTGAGCATGGAGGCCAGTAAAAGGGCCCCGGTTATTACTCTGCCCAGTGCGGCAGAGGCGGTTGGGTATGTATCGTGAATAGTGCGGGCCTCTTCCACCGTTTCTGTGTCAATGACCCCCACTACGAGGATGGATTCTTCCTTTGATATGCCCTTTAAGAGTGTGTCCATTCGCAATCTTTGCGGCAACTCTTTGCGTAAGCGACGGTTACCTTCTACCTGTTAGCCATGAGCGGGTCAGTGGAAACAAATTTTTCTGACGGTCGCTGGCCCAGACCCCGTTTAAGGGCATGTTCGAGATAAAAGACACTACTATAGCCCAGGAGCCTTGCCCCTACCATGTCGCAGGCCAGAGCGTCTTCACTGGCGATTGTAACATCAAAGCGCTTTAAACGCCCGGTTAAATGTGAGCCGAACATCCCAGTTGTTCCATCTATTACTGCCAGATGCGGTCTGACATTTGATATCAGGTCGCAGAGCCGGTCGGCCCAGATATCATCGTCATCTTCTTTGTGTATGTAGGATTTAACCGGGTAGGACTTTTGTGGTTTTAAGACCCCCATCATATTCTTCAAAGACAGGGTCACCCTGAACGGATGTTGTTTCATAACGGGAGCTGATATTATGTATTGAGCATCTTTCGCGGTCTTAGCGACGTCAAATGCCGTCCAGTACCTACCGTCGCATTTAATCTTAACAAATTCGTCCTGGTTGAGGTCTACGAGTCTTACGCGATATCTCTTTTCCAGGTCGAGGTAGCCAGCTTGTGCAAAACACTTTGGGGTATCGAAGGTTGCGGCTCCCTCCCCAATGTAGATCTGATAATTTGCATCTCCCAGAAACATAATTATGGCTTCCACTATTTCAGGCCGTGTTATGGCCCCGGAGTCTTTGGATCTTGGCTCAACCAGATTAGGTTTTATCATGACTCTCGAGCCCTTTGGTGGTAAAGCGGGGTTAAGCGCCAAAAGGGCATTTATTGTCCTTTCGATTATGTCCTCACCTTTACTGATGACTACCAGATGGCGCATTCTTTGCCTTTGATCGAGTATGGATAAAATCAGTCTACCCTAATTTCTTAGTAGAGGCTTCTTTTTCTGTCCCGGCGAATTTTCCTTGCATCCTTTTTCCAGGAAGGCTCCTTCTTTCCTTTGGCAGTTTCGGGCCTGGGCACGAAGCGATGGGGTTGATAGACGGTCTCCTGCCGGGTTGCACTTAGCTTATCTTTTTTTGTTGACAGGTTTCTGCTTTTTGGGCAGAGGTGGGCCACTTACGTACCGGGAAGGGATACGCTCGGCAATATATGAGTCCATTCGCCTGGTAGAAGACTATACCCTCCCGATAGGCCTTTTGGGCATGTATCTCGATAATCACCGGGTCACGGTCGCGACGTGGCCCAATCCGCAAAGCAAGTTCCCGGCTTGTGGCCAGGTGAACATACTGCCCGCCCATCGGGACAATACCCTTCTCTCGAATAGCCGGATAGGCCTTTTGCCTTGTGCCATGGTAGAGTATTTTTGGCGGTTCTATGCCTGGATATTTGATCTTTACAGGTACCGAATGGCCATAATACGCTCATATTTTCCCTTCCATTAGCTCAAAACGTGGCTTGTCACAGGTACTTACAACCTCCTGGATATGGCTCAATCTGACGTATGCCCAGCCCTCTTCTTCGTTAATGACTTTAAGGAGTTCTTTTACTGGAACGAAGCCTTCTTCATCCAGAACGAGACCGAACTCGTCCGGGCGATGCGGCAGGATATAGGTCATCAATTTACTGAGGGTTGTCTTTCTGTTTGTATTTGTCTGCACTGATTTTGTCGCCAGAGCAAATCTTTCAAAAATTTACAGGCTACCAGTTTTTGGCCATCCTGCCTGTGTCATACATATACTCGAAAAAGATCATGGGTAAAAATACTTTTTTCTGACCCTTTGTTTCGCATCTCTTGTGGTCTGTGCACAATCCGACACCGCCCGGGCGAGAAGTGGATGCCTACCCGGCGGAATTACTGCCAGAAGGAAATAGGGCAAATGGGCAATGCGGAAGACCGGGAGAAAAAGGATGCTGGAAAGTGCTGCTCCCAGAAAGGATCCTGGTAAGTCCAGGCCGTAGACGGCGCCTCCCGCACTACGTTAGTGGAGCACGGGTATTTTTTGGGCCGACAGGGCGAAGTGTGCACCTCCGGTGGCACTGGTTTGGTCTCCATCTCGATGGTATAATTATAATACTCATGCTCTATGCGATCTGGCGGCATATTGCAAATTGTGATCCATCTTCGAGCGGCACACTTGTACTTACCGATGAGCGATGGCTGCACCTTCAGAGCCATGAGTTTAAAATCGAAGCGAAGGCCTACAGGGAGAGCCCAAAGTCGGGGGGCCAACTGGGATGGCATGTTTTTATCCCGGCAAAGGGGATAGCCCTTGAGGTTATGCCGGTTATGGATGATCAAGAACCGGTGTTACCAGTGAAAGCACAACGACCCTGGACCAGCACTTAAGTAAAGTTGATCTTGAAAATTAATTTTGTGGGTAAGGGAAATATATTGGTTGAAATTCAAGAGCGACTATGGGTAACATTTCATTTGGCGCGAGGGGAAATCTCGATGTGTGATTGCTTGACAAAAGGCCTGGTTGCCGTTATAGTCACAAATCAACTTAAGGCATTGGTAGTACAAGGGTGTATTACTGATGTGGCCAGCGAAGTCCACAATCTACCGAAGAGTAGGTCGTGGACTTTTTTGTTATAAAGTCTACCGTCCCGGGGGTAAGAAGTGGAACTAAAACCCAGGTGTCACGAAAAGATCGTGCAACTGATCAATAAGGGTGTGGATATCCCTAATCCTCTAACACTGGATATCGGAGAGGAAATAAACATTGCCCAGATTTCTGGCAACGGGGTCAAGATTTACCCCGGTTGCCGCATTTATGGCGGAAAGACGGTGATCGCGGCCGGGGCCCAAATTGGCTACGAAGGTCCGGTAACGATTGAGGATTGCCAGATCGGGCCCGGGGTTGAACTTAAGGGCGGGTATTTCAAACGGGCGGTTTTCCTCGAAAAGGCGAGCATGGGTCTCGGTGCGCAAGTGCGGGAGGGATGCATCCTGGAGGAACAGGCCAACGGTGCGCACTGCGTTGGTCTGAAGCAAACGATTCTCTTTCCTTTCGTTACCCTCGGCAGCTTGATCAATTTCTGTGACTGCCTGATGGCCGGAGGAACCAGTCGCCAGGATCACAGTGAGGTCGGTAGTTCATACGTGCATTTTAACTTTACGCCTGATGGCGACAAGGCCACGGCCTCGCTTATCGGCGACGTCCCGCGGGGCGTAATGCTCAACCAGCCGCCGATCTTCCTTGGCGGCCAGGGAGGAATCGTCGGGCCGGCGCGTTTGGGGTACGGGAACGTGGTGGCTGCCGGCACAATATTGCGCAGCGACTCAGCCGAGTACAACAAGTTAATTTACGGTAAGTCTTACCACGGAAAGGTAACCAACTTTGTTCCTAACTTTTACTCGGGTCTTTCCCGTCTGGTGGAAAATAACATCCTTTATCTGTCCAATCTGATGGCGCTGGAGCAATGGTATGTGCACGTCCGGTGGCCGTTCTTCAATACCCAGGAATTCGGGGATCTTATTTATGCCGGTGTGCTGGATAAATTGGCCTTGGCGAAAAAAGAACGCGTGAAGCGGCTCAAAACCATGGCCAGTAAGCTGCCCGCGTCCGTGGAAAGACATGGGAGCGAGGATAAGACTGCCGAGGGTAAACGCGAGCTGCACGAGAAGATTGAGCAGGTTTCTGGGTTGTTCTCGGAAGAGGTGGCGGCCAAGGCGGGTGCCGAAGATCGCGACCGATTCCTGGCCGCATTTTATAATCACGGGAAAGACAACGGCGGAAACTACACCGAGGTCGTGCAGAGCTTGCCGAACGCTGTTTCTGAGCAGGGCACCAGGTGGTTAGATCAAATCATCGACGAGCTTTGCCGGCAGACAGCGGCACTCCTGCCATCCTTGGATCTTTTCAGGAAATGATTATCTGGATTCTTTCAGTATGGAGGCAAACCCATGGGCAAACTGTTCGGAACCGATGGAATCAGAGGGGAGGCCAACCGCTACCCGATGGATGCAGCGATGGCTTTTTCGGTCGGCCAGGCGGTCACTTATTTGCTGAGAAAGGCAGGTCACCGGACCCGGGTGGTGATCGGCAAGGACACCCGGATTTCCGGATACATGCTGGAAAGCTCGCTTGAGGCAGGTATTACGTCTATGGGCGGGAACCCCTATCTGGTAGGGGTGTTGCCCACTCCGGGGATCGCATTCATCACCCAGAGCATGCGGGCTGATGCGGGCATCGTGATTTCGGCCTCACACAACCCCTACCAGGACAACGGCATTAAAATATTTTCCGGTAACGGCTTCAAATTATCCGATGAGCAGGAAGAGGTCATTGAAAACCTCATTCTGAACGGTAACCTGCCCGAGAAGGTACCGCCCGCAAAGGAGATGGGCCGTGCGAAACGGATTGATGATGTCCAGGGGCGTTACATTGTTTTTTTGAAAAACACCTTCCCGCGCGAGCTGTTGATGGAAGGGATGAAGATAGTTATCGACGCCGCTAACGGTGCCACTTATAAGGTAGCTCCGGCCACATTCACGGAACTGGGCGCGGATGTCGAGGTAATCCACAATAATCCCAATGGGATCAACATTAATGACAACTGTGGTTCGCAGTATACGCAGGGTCTCCAAAAACGCGTGGTGGAGAGCGGAGCAGCCGTCGGGCTGGCCTTTGATGGTGATGGCGACCGTCTAATCGCTGTAGACGAAAAAGGGCGCAAGATCACGGGAGATCAGGTTCTGATCATTTGCGGGAAGATGCTCAAGGACCGGGGCAAGTTGAAAAACGACCTGTTGGTTAGCACGGTTATGAGCAATCTCGGCCTGACAGTTGCTTGCAAGAGGTATGGTTTTAAACATCATGCGTCTAGGGTTGGGGACCGGTATGTTCTGGAAGACATGCAGCGACTGGGAGCGGTGATTGGCGGCGAAGAATCGGGTCACACAATTTTCCTGGATCACCATACGAGCGGTGACGGCATCCTGACCGCGTTGCAACTAATTGCCGGTATGATCAAGGAAGAAAAGCCTCTCTCCGAAATGGCAGCGATGATGGACATTTATCCACAGAGGCTGATCAACGTGGAGGTGAAGAGCAAGCCGGATATCACTACGGTGCCCCAGGTGGAGGAGGCGATAAGACAGGTTGAGGAGGAGCTTGGCGACCAGGGTCGTGTTCTGGTTCGCTATTCCGGCACGCAGAATCTTTGCCGGGTAATGGTCGAGGGACCGAGCGACGATCTGACTGAAAAATATTGCAGACAGGTCGCCGAGGAGATTAAAACCGCACTGGGGTGATTTAGAGACTGATTTGTGAACTCAAGGTGCATGCCGAGGATTGGCATGAGCTTGGTACCGATGCGGGCAAGTCCATCGTGATCAGGCTCCTCTCACGCTAAGGGCTGGGTTCTTTATCTTCTTCTTTGATTTCACGTTTCTCAGGGGTTCGAACAAAGAAGGAGGACAGAGCATTGCCTATGGCCATCATGAGGAGAATGGGAAGTATTCCCAGAAGCCAGGAAATAAAAGGCGCACCCAGAAAAACATTGGTTATAGTCACAATCCACAAAGCGATGGCGACGGTGAATAGGTGTCTCGATTTATCTACCTTGGCCATGCATCCACTAATTGTGAAACCGACGACGCTAAAAAAGATGTTTGCCGCGGCTAAATACGTCCGTGTTCGGGTTTGCTGAACTCCCAGAATACCAACCAGAAAACCTCCTACAGAGGTGAGTAATATGATCACAAGCACGTCGCGAATTACGGCCAGCCATCGTATCTTCATTCCGCGTCCTTTCTTCTCCGAATTGCCAGGCAAAATTCCAATATCTTGATTTCAGGAATGTAAGTCCTTTGGGCTATTGGCCGGAAGTAGCTTGGTTGAACTTTGGCATAGAGTCTAGAGGTCTGTCAAGGAAAGAACGTTACGACTTTCAGCCAGTTAATATGGTTGCAGGTTTGAACCAAAATGCTATTCTGTTTCTTAGGATTATGAATTTTCAGGAAAGGATAATGTTGCGGCTGGTTCCAAGGTCTTCTCGGAAAGGCCCGGAGAAAGGCAGAAAAGAGGCGAAAATGGGTCTGCGAAATGGTTCCATGACAGGTTTAGGAGAGACAGTGAGTGACGGCCAGAACCCCGGTCTCTATATTCACGTTCCCTTCTGCCGGACAAAATGTCCGTACTGTGACTTTTACTCCATAACCAACCGTTACCTTATTCCCGCCTGGTTGGCTGGACTTGACAAGGAGGCCGCCTTATACAAAGACCGGTTTGGTACGTTTGATTCTCTATACCTGGGAGGAGGCACTCCTACCCTGCTTGACGGACGAGACTTGAGCGCCCTGCTGGATTGCCTTTTCCGGCACTTCTCATTTGCTGCGGATACGGAGGTGACCATAGAAGCCAATCCTGATGACCTAACTCCCGAGAAAGCAGCGCTGCTCCGGGGGCTGGGCATTAACCGTATCAGTGTGGGCGTCCAATCGTTTGACGACCAGGAGCTAAGTTATTTAAAAAGAAGGCATACTGCGGAACAGACAAAGAAGGCACTGGAGTTAGTTAGGTTGGCCGAGTTCACCAACTTAGGTCTGGACCTGATGTATGGGTTTGAAGGCCAGACCGAAGATGACTGGGTGAGTACACTGCGCCGCGCCCTCGAGTTCCGGCCTGAACATCTTTCCTGCTATCAGATGACCCTGGAGGAAAGTACGCCATTTGGAAAAATGAAGGAAGAGGGCCGGATAAGTCCTCTGGGCGAAGAAAGGGAAAGAACCTTCTTTGTGGTTACTTCCCGGCTCCTGGAAGAAAATGGATACCTTCAATACGAAGTCTCAAATTTTGCGAGGGGCGAGGAATTCTGTTGCCGTCACAACCAGAAGTATTGGCGGCACCTGCCTTACCTGGGTCTCGGTCCCTCCGCCCACTCGTTCCAGGACGGTATCCGATGGTGGAATTTCAAGTCAGTTTGCCGGTATTGCCAGGCGCTTGAAGAGGAGGAGGCGCCGGTGGGCGGTGCGGAGATCCTGACGGCGGAGCAGCTCAGACTGGAATCGGTCTACCTGGGTTTTCGAACCAGGGACGGCGTTGATATCGAAAACTTCCACCATAGTCCCCGGTGGGAGAAGATTTTATCCCAGCTGCAAATATCAGGACGGATAGAGATCCTTAATAACAGGGCTATACCTACCCGGGAAGGATATGCGGTAGCAGACCGTCTCCCGCTCTTATTTTTTGACTAGTGCAGTTTTTTTGGGAACAGAAAGGATCTGATAATGACCGTTGCGGGTTGCAAGCTGAGTTTTAGTTTTCTGGCTTAGGGTCATTGCTATGGCAAATTGTCATGAGATGAGGAAAAAAGCAGATTTACGTTTGTGAAGACTGTGGGATAGAGCTACAGGTAAGAAAAGAATGTAAGGATGTTGGGGACTCCTGCTGTAGTATGGAAAGTGCCCCGTGATCTCCGGGATCGAGGCCATAGGCGTCTCTTTCTCAGAAATTTACCTTCTTGTAAAAGCTCCTTTTCAATGCTTCCGCGGAAATAATATAGAGCACCACAATGGCAGCCAACATCAACAAAAAGGAAATCGGCACCCGAGTAAATCCAAATAGTTTACCAAACAGAGTAAATGGCAAAACAAGAGTGGCTCCTACAACCAGTTGCGTGGCGATGAAAAGGAGTTTTCCCGGTTTACTTTTATAGAAGGGCACACGACTCCGAATAACCAGGACTATTAGAGAAGCCGAAATAACCGATTCCAGAAACCAACCGGTTCTAAACTGGTCTGTGGTGGCGTTGAGAAGGAATAGTAGCGAACCAAATGTGAGGTAGTCAAACACAGAACTCAGAGAGCCGAAAAACAACATAAAATTGCGGATAAATTTGATATTCCATCGCCGGGGTCTGTCCAACATTTCGCTATCTACGCTATCTGCGGCAATGGCCATCTCGGGGAAATCAGTCATTAAATTTGTGAGGAGGATCTGTTTGGGCAGCAAGGGAAGAAAAGGCAGAAATAGCGAGATCCCGCCATGCTGAACATGTTTCCAAAATTTGTACTGGTTGCCATGAAGACGTACTTGAGCGTATTGGCAAAAGTTCTTCTTCCTTCGCGGACACCCTGCGTCAGAACTCTCAAGCCCTTTTCGAGGAGCACGATATCGGCGGCCTCTTTAGCCACATCAACGGCTGTATCACCGGAAATGCCCACGTCCGCGGTGTGCAGGGCTGAAGCCTCATTGATCCCATTTCCCATGTAGCCCACGACATTTCCAGCCTTCATCAGGGCGAGAATGATGCGTTCTTTCTGATTGGACTCGACTTCTGTAAACAGCTCTATGTCGTTCACCCGGTTGAGCAGGGCTTCGTCACTCATCTGGCGGAGATCCTGACCGGTAAGGATTTGCGGATTTGATAATCCCACCTGCCGGCCAATACTGGCAGCCACCTGCCTGTTGTCTCCGGTAACGATCTTCAGCGAGACGCCGAGGTGTCTCAGATGATCGATGGTCTCGACAATTCCAGGTTTTGGGGGATCGAAAAGAACGAGGAACCCTAAGAACACCATGTCCGTCTCGTGCTCCTTGGTGATCAAGAGGTTAGGGTCTACATCACGGTAGGCAATGCCCAGAATGCGAAATCCTTTGCCACTTAGTTCTTCGAAGAATTGCTGAATTCGCTCCCACCTGGTGGCCAGATCTACTAGCTGTCCGCTGGAAGTCTCCACTGACGAGCAGGCAGACAGCACTTCCTGTAAAGCGCCCTTGGTCACCATGGTATGAACACCGTCTTTTGACACGAGTATGCTTAATCGCTTGCGGACAAAATCGTAGGGCACTTCGTCCAGTTTTTGGTAACCGGATAGGTCGAACTGACGGTGCCTGCGAATGGCATCGTCGATGGGGTTGGTAAAGCCGGTTTGATAGATAGCATTTAGGTAAGCATGGAAAAGAACCTTGGCGCTCTTGTTTCCTTCGGCGTCAAGTGCGGAACTCAACTCTACCACCCCTTCGGTAAGGGTGCCTGTTTTATCAGAGCAGAGCACATTCATGCTGCCGAAGTTTTCGATGGAAGCCAGACGCTTTACGATTACTTTCTGGGTGGCCATGCGTCTGGCGCCATGAGCGAGGTTTACGCTGATGATGACCGGCAACAATTGGGGCGTTAGCCCGACGGCAAAAGAGCCAAGGAAAAAAGAAAGGAGTCCAGTACGGGACGAGCCAGATATACGTTGATAGCAAAAATGGCAATTACCAACACCAGCGTAATTTCCATCAGGAAGTAGCCAAAACGTCGCACTCCGCGCTCGAATTCCGTCTCTGGCGGTCTTAGTTTCAGGCGTGTGGAAATTTTGCCAAATTCACTTTCTTTGCCTGTGTGGACAACTACTGTTTTGGCCGTGCCGCTAACCGCATGCGTTCCCATAAAAAGGGTATTAGCCAGTTGGTTGAGTGGCGTGTCCGGCGAGAAAATCCCCGCAGCTTTTTCAACAGAATAGGTTTCACCGGTAAACGTGGCTTCATGTACAAAAAGGTCCTTAGATTCGAGAATGGCACTGTCTCCTGGAACAATGTGATGTCGTCTGGAGTTGCTGAAGAAGCTCAGTAATAGGAACACTCCAAAAGGCTTCCAGTCCCTGATACATAGGCCCTACTAGTGACGAGATATGAATTCCTGAAAAAGCGTATGAGATAACTTTATCATAACCAAGGCGGAACTGTAGCATTTTTGTTGGTTACAGTGGATTTGACGGTGCCGGGGAAGACATGTGCCATTCATTGCGGGCGGGCTATCGTTCTTCGCGTCATGGCGAGGACTATAAGCAGGCAAATGGTAAAGGCCAGAAAAGCGGTACCGACATCGAATTGGTCAGAGCGTAGACCAAAGGGTAGCGAGAAAGAGTGTCAGATCCGCTAAGGCGTTTGATATAAGCAGGCATAATTGCCTCACCCATGTTCACGCTGAATACGTGTAAGATCCCGACAAGCAAAGGGAATCTTACGGGATTGAGGTGCATGTAGAAGAGGTGGGTTTTTTGAAACTATTGTCAATTGAAATTTGCCAATTTTGTCTCTACGGGATTTGTGCTTCCTACGAAATCCGTCTGTCTTTCTCCCGTGGACAGGAGGCTGTTCAGCGTTTTGCCTGAGAGGAATGGCTAGAGAATATTGGCATGAAGGTTGTCTGGATTGTCAAAGACTTGACAGCTAACAGAAGTTTGACGTGCTGCGATTTCATGAGATGCTATAGGGATAGCGTGCTTAACTGCCTGTAACGACAGCAAGTTACGCCACGAGAACCTTGCTGGCATATTCTTTGCTCGGTTGAGGGAAAAAGTTTTGTCTCTGGAGATATGGGTATGGAAGAAAGAGAGAGCAGAGAAAGAGAATTGGAGGCAGTAGAAGAGGCTAAAAAAGGGAAACCAAAAGGTGGAAAACTCTTTTCGCTGGTTATTATCGGCGTCATTGTCCTGGTCCTTTTGGGAGGCGGCTACTTTGTCTATACCTATATTGGTCCTAAGTTTCTGTCAAAAGAGAATAAGCCAACCACAGATAAAGAGAAAAGCGAAAAAGCGGCTGGTAAACTCGGTGTGATCCTCCCCCTGCAGCCGTTCATCGTCAATCTTGTAGATGACCAGAAGATGAGATATTTGAAGATAAAAATAGACCTGGAACTTGAGGCTGAAGACGAAAAAACTAAGGTTGACGCGGAGAAATATGTTCCGCGGTTGCGGGATGCCGTCATTATGCTTCTTACAAGTAAAACATACGGGGAGCTAATTAGCCTGGAAGGGAAAATTCAGCTACGAGATGAGATCATAACACGAGCTAATCATTGTTTTGGGAAAAACATAGTTAGGGCAGCCTATTTTGGTGAGTTTGTAGTTCAGTAAATATTTTTAGGGGTTAGTAGATACATGAGCAAGGTATTAAGTCAGGAAGAGGTGGATGCCCTTTTAAAGGGTATGTCCGGTGGGGAAATTGAGGCAGAAATTGAACGTGCAAGTGCCCCGAGCGAGTGCGAGGTTTATGATTTTATCAATCAGAGCCGGGTAATCAAAACCAAAATGCCGACGTTTGATGCAATCAATGATCAATTCACCCGGAATTTTCGCGTTACATTGACCACAATGCTCAGGCGCATGGTTGATATCTTTGTCAAGCCCTTGGAGATAATGAAGTTCAGCGATTTTGCGAAGAACCTGCCTGTGCCGAGCAGTCTCCATATTTTTAAAATGGAGCCATTGAGGGGCAACGCCCTTCTGGTTATTGATTCAAGACTGGTATTTTATTTAGTGGAGTGCTTCCTCGGCGGCTCGGGAAAAACCCGGGCCAAGGTGGAGGGCAGGGAGTTTACACCGATTGAACAGAGATTAGTAGGCCGGGTTGTCCATGTGGCACTTGCTGACCTTGAGAAGGTTTGGCATCCTATACATCCGGTTAAAATCCAGTACGTGCGCAGTGAAATAAACCCGCAGTTTGCCCGTATAATTCATCCCAATGATCCCTTGATTGTTACGCCTTTCATTCTTGAGATAGATGATATCTCCGGACAGATACACATGTGCATGCCGCTGGCCAACATAGAACCTATTAAGAGCAAGCTAGCGGCTTCTTTCCAGAAGGAACAGCAGGAAAGCGATCCTTACTGGTTTCCGCAGTTGCGCCATGCAATACGAAAAACCATGGTGGGAGTGGGTGTCGGGTTGGGCAAAGCTGCTTTGTCCGGCAGCAAGGTCTCGAAGCTCGCCGTGGGGGATATAATTCGCCTGGATAAAGATCTCGGGGAGGCCTTAGTGGTCGATGTAGAAGGGGTTCCGAAGTTCAGGGCATACGCCGGTATATGTAAAGGGAATAAGGCGTTTCAGTTATTAGGAGACTATAAGGTTGGCTGAAAATATGGAGGTAAAAATGGAACAAGAGGGGACTGAAAAAGGTATTCAGGATGCGGTTGCCGCACCCGATGACCATGGCAAAGCCGGGGACACAACTGACCATGACTGGGATGCTGCATTTGCAGAGGCAAAGGCTGCAGAATCTGAAGGGAGACAAGACCCGGAAGCAGAAGCCGGTAAAATATTCGATGATTTCAGCACCAAGAGACCTCCACAAAAGAGTGATCGCAGTCTTGATTTTATCCTGGATATTCCTCTCGAAGTTAGCGTTGAACTGGGTCGGACACGAATGGTCATAAATGACCTTCTTCAGATTGGGCAGGGCGCAATTGTTGAATTAGATAAATTGGCGGGTGAACCGGTGGAGGTTTTTGTCAACGGAAGGTTGCTTGGCAAGGGAGAAGTTGTTGTTGTGGACGAGAAATTTGGTGTCCGATTAACAGAAATTATCAGCCCTGCGGAGAGGGTTAAGAGCTTAGGATAGAGAGATGTCTGTATCTACAATAAATAAGCGGATATACTTGATCTTGGCCTTGGTTTTGACATTGCCGGCAATGGTATCGGGCGCTCCTGTTTCCCCCACAGGTGGTGACAGTGGTGCGCCCAGTCTGGCCTGGGCAATCTTAAAAATGGTTTTTGCGCTGGGAATAGTTCTGGGACTGCTTTTTTTGACTTTGTATTTTGTGCGAAGGTTAAAGGATATTCATCAGAAGGCCCATGGCACTAATCTGATCAAGGTCCTGGCGACCAGAGGTATCGCACCAAAGAAATATATTTCAATGATCGAGGTTGGCGGCGAAATAATGGTGTTGGGCATGTCGGACAACAGCGTAAGTCTGCTGACCAAGATGGACAGGGCGCAGGTCATCCAGGACACTTACCAGAGCGATGACAAAGACGAGAGTGGCAGGAAAAAGCTCTTTCGTTTTTTTGAGTCTACTTAGCAGAGTGGAAGTTTGGAGAGAGGTCGGGCCACCGTGAGACGTTTAGGATACCCCATACTATTAATTGTGCTGTTCATTCTCGCGTTTTTTCTTATTAGCAAGACTGCACACGCGATCTCGGTCCCAACGCTTAAATTTGGATTAGAGGAAGCTGATAGCCCCAAAAAGGTTTCTGTATTGCTGCAGATATTACTGCTGCTCACGGTTCTTTCACTAGCACCAGCCATTTTGCTCATGATGACCTCTTTTACGCGACTGGCCGTGGTGTTTTCGTTCCTGCGGCACGCCATAGGTACTCAACAGATGCCGCCAAACCAGATAATAATTGGATTATCCATTTTTCTGACCTTTTTTATCATGTCGCCGGTTTGGCAAGCAGTTAATGACCACGCGTTGAAGCCTTATCTGGCTGAAGAGATAACCCAAAACGAAGCCTTAGATCAAGCGATTTTACCCATACGTAACTTTATGTTTAAACAGACCCGCGAAAAAGACCTGTCTTTGTTTGTCAATATTGCAAAGTTAGAACGGCCGCAAAATAAAGAAGATATACCTACTACGGTCTTGATTCCGGCCTTTATGATCAGCGAACTAAAGAGCGCCTTTCAGATTGGTTTTGTTCTTTATGTCCCATTTCTAATCGTTGACATGGTAGTAGCCAGTGTACTTCTTTCCATGGGCATGATGATGCTGCCGCCGGTTATGGTTTCTTTACCGTTCAAACTGCTTCTATTCGTCTTGGTGGATGGGTGGTATCTGATCGTTGGTTCTCTGGTCAAAAGTTTTGCCTGAGGTGAATCATGACACCGGAATTTGCTATTGGTCTGGCCAAGGATGCTATTGAGACAACGTTGTATGTTTCTTTGCCCATTTTAGGCATTGGGATGATTGTTGGTTTAGTCATTAGTATCTTTCAGGCGGTAACTCAGATACAGGAGATGACGCTTACTTTTGTCCCCAAAATACTGGCAGTTATGCTGGCGCTGCTGGCCTTTTTTCCGTGGATTATGAATAAACTCACTGTTTTTACAGAAAATTTAATTACCAATATTCCACAGTATATCAGATGAGATTCTATGATTAATAATTTTCTGCTTGATTGGACACTAGAGCAATTCCAGGCTTTTATCCTCATACTGATGCGGGTAGCCGCCATTATATTCATGATGCCTATCATCGGGGCTAAAGGCGTACCTAATGCTGCGAAGGCTGGCCTATGCCTGATGGTCAGTCTTATTCTCCTGCCCGTGGTCCATATTGGGCCAAAAGCTTTCCCCGGTGACATTTTTTCCATGGTGTTACTTTTGGGCAAGGAAATATTTGTCGGGCTTACTCTCGGACTAATCATCAAACTGGTCTTTGCAGGCATTCAGCTGGCCGGGCAGATGATTGGCTTCCAGATGGGTTTCGGTGTGGCCCAGGTCATGGATCCACAGATGGGACAAGAATCCCCCGTTTTGGCTCAGCTGGGATATCTTGTAAGTTTGTTGATATTTCTGGCTATAGATGGGCATCATATTTTCTTTCAGACTTTGATGTATAGCTTCAGCGTCCTGCAACCGGGCGAGATGAATCTCACCGAGGGGGTTTACCACAGGTTGGTGGCGGGCGGCGGCGGAATGTTTGTCACAGCTGTCAAGGTGATGGCCCCGGCCATGGCTATCCTCCTTTTTATGCAGGTAGCCATGGGTATCCTGGCCAAGGCCGTTCCCCAGATACAGATATTCTTTCTTAGTTTCCCTCTCACCATTGGCATAGGTCTTTTGTTCTTTGGCCTATCCATGCAGGTTATGGGGCCGTTTTTTATCCGAAGCATACAGGAAGCAGCAAATCTCTTACCGGTGCTGATACGGGGATTTAAAGGTTAGATGGCTGAGGAATCGTTCCAAGAAAAAACCGAGAAAGCAACGCCGCGGCGGAGAGAAGAGGCGCGGAAGAAAGGGCAAGTGGCCCGTAGCCGGGACGTCTCCGCGGTATTTGTACTGCTAGCGGGTTTTCTCACCCTGTACGTGTGCCATACTTATGTGTACTCCAGTATCAGGGAGATGATGATTTACTTTCTTGGACAGGCAACCAGCATGCAGGTTGACTCGGCAACGATAGGCCCACTTGGAGTTATAGCTGTTAAACATCTGGGCGTGATCGTCGGGCCGGTCCTGCTTGCGGTGTTTTTGATGGCGCTGCTCGCCAGTTATTTGCAGGTTGGTTTTGTCTTTAGCACCAAAAATCTGCAACCCAAGCTCTCTAAAATTAACCCCATCGCTGGGTTTAAGCGGATCTTTTCCAGACAGGGGTTCATGGAACTTTTTAAGTCCATGGCCAAAATAGCGATTGTGGGATACATGGCTTATCGTACTGTTAGGGGAGAAATGACGCAGGTCCTTCCTCTGATGGATCAAGAGGTCGGGCAGATTCTCGGTTTCGTCGGGAAGATTTCCTTCAAGATCCTTTTAAATAGCTGTTTGGTGATGTTTCTACTGGCATGCTTGGACTATGCCTTCCAGCGCTGGGAGTTTGAAAGAAGTCTCAGGATGACCAAACAGGAGATCAAGGAGGAATTTAAGCGAACCGAGGGCGATCCTTTGATTAAGTCACGTATCAGGAGTATTCAGAGGGAAATAGCGAGGCGCCGCATGATGGCCGCCGTGCCTAAGGCTGACGTGGTTATAACTAACCCTACCCATATAGCTGTAGCTCTGCAATATCGGGTAGGAGAGGCCGATGCACCGGAGGTTGTAGCCAAGGGTGCGGGGATAATTGCGGCCAAGATCAAGGAGATTGCCCTGGAGAACAATGTAACCTTGGTTGAAGACAAACCACTGGCCCAGATTCTATACAAGACAGTGGATATCGGTCAGAATATCCCGCCTAATTTATATCAGGCTGTGGCGGAGATACTGGCATATGTATACCGGCTGAAAAATAAGGCATTCGCGACCGGGTAAGGAGTAATTATGGCTGATCAGGCTCAAAGTCCAGCAACCGGGTTTCCGTTGATAGATGTGGGAAATCTGGTCATGGCCGGAGGTGTTGTAGCTATCCTGCTGGTCATGATTGTTCCTCTACCCCGCCTGGTTTTAGATATGTTGCTTACTTTCAGTGTAAGTTTCGGACTTGTTATCTTACTTATATCCATGTATATGAAAAGTCCTCTCCACTTTTCGGTTTTTCCGTCCTTACTCCTCATTGTCACCCTGTTTCGATTGTCTTTGAATGTAGCCTCGACCCGACTTATTCTTCTCCATGGCAATGAAGGAGCAGGAGCTGCCGGGCAGGTAATAAAGGCTTTCGGCACCTTTGTGGTTGGGGGTAACTACGTTATCGGGGCGATCATCTTCATCATTATGGTGGTGATTAACTTTGTGGTCATCACCAAGGGTGCGGGACGTATAGCCGAAGTAGCGGCCCGTTTTACCCTGGACGCTATGCCTGGGAAACAGATGAGTATTGATGCAGACCTGAACGCAGGGCTCATTGATGACCGCGAAGCCAGGAGAAGAAGGGCAGAGATTGCCCGGGAGTCGGAATTTTACGGGGCTATGGACGGGGCAAGCAAGTTTGTGCGTGGGGAAGCCGTCGCCAGTATTATCATAATATTTGTGAACATCCTGGGAGGCTTGATTATCGGTGTGTTTCAGCAGGGAATGTCTGCAATAAACGCTGCGCAAAATTACACCTTGTTGACAATTGGTGATGGTCTTGTTTCTCAAGTACCGGCCCTGGTCGTTTCTACCGCCGCCGGCATACTGGTAAGCCGGGCAGCGTCTGAAGTGGGTATGGGGAGAGAGTTTTCCGACCAGTTCAGGGCCCAACCGCAGGCCATGGGGGTTGCGGCGGGCATTATCTTTCTTTTTGGACTGGTGCCGGGTCTACCTCATATTCCGTTTATCTTGTTTTCAACTGTAATGGGTTCCCTTGCCTTTATGCTGCATCGTAGCAAACAGGCGGCTGAAGCCCGGGTCAAAGAAGAAGCCCCGAAGGCCGTGCCGGCTAAGGGTCCAGAACCCGTGGAGAATCTCCTGCCTCTGGATACGCTGTCTTTAGAGGTCGGTTATGGGCTCATTCCTTTGGTGGATGAGGAACAGGGCGGGGATCTTCTGGAGAGGGTTCGATCTCTTCGCAGGCAGTTCGCCCTGGATATGGGGCTCATAGTTCCTCCCATACATATACGGGATAATTTGCAACTGAAACCAGGGGCCTATGCCGTGTTTATCAGGGGAATTGAGGTGGCCTCGGGTGAGTTGATGACTGGATATTACCTGGCCATGGATTCAGGGGAGGTAAAGCGCAAAGTGGAAGGTATCCCGACCAGAGAGCCGGCTTTTAATCTGCCCGCGCTCTGGATTACGGATAGCGTCAAAGAAGATGCTACCCTGGCTGGATATACAGTGGTCGATCTGGCTACGGTGATTGCTACGCATTTAACAGAGATTATGCGTAGCAGTGCTGATGAATTACTGGGGCGCCAGGAAGTGCAGAAGCTGCTGGACGCCTTAGCCAAAACAAATCCGAAAGCAGTGGAAGAAGTCAACTCCATTTTCTCTTTGGGCGGGCTCCAGAAGGTCATACAGAATCTTTTGCGCGAGAGGATATCGATACGTGATTTGCTCACAATTGTGGAGACGGTAGCTGATTATGCCCCGATTACGAAGGATCCAGACATTCTTACCGAGTACGTTCGCCAGAAACTGGCTCGCTCCATCACCAAGGATTATTTGACTCCAGATGGGACGTTGCCGCTACTGGTACTCAGCCAGAATATCGAAGATATTTTGCGGGGAGGCATACAAAAAACGGAACAAGGGACTTTCCTCTCTATTGAGCCCAATTTAGCTCAACGGATCATTGATTCTATCAACCGTGGTGTCGAGAAATGCCTGGTGCACAATTATCAACCACTCGTCCTCTGTTCCCCCATTGTCAGGAGGCATCTGCGACGGCTGGTGGAAAGATTCATCCCTAATGTACTTATTCTTTCACATAACGAGTTATCGACTAATACCAAAGTCCAATCCGTGGGCATAATAGAGCTGGACCATGAAGATTAAGCGGTACGAAGCCAAGGATATTAGCACCGCGTTGCAGACAATAAAAAGTGAGTTGGGACCGGAGGCTATTATCCTTTCTACCAAGAGACTCAGGAAAGGTAACGGCCTATTAGGAGGCTCGCGGAAGCCAATGATAGAAGTGGTTGCGGCTATAGACTACGAGCCTCGCGAACCGGCAGCCGGTACAAATTCCTTACCTGTAAAAAACAATACCAGTTATCTGTCCCGGGAGACGAGCAATCCGTTACCAGAGATATGCACGCTGCGTGCAGAAATTGCCAATCTAAAGAGGCTAATTCAGACGACAGTTAGACCTGCAAATCCGGCCAAGCCATTAAAGCACGCGGTAGACGCACTGACCGCTTATCTCGGGTCTATCGGGTTAGAGGCCCCTCTTGTCTGTTCCCTACTTGAGGGCGTGGCTTTAGATGGAAAGGCCGATTCAGCTGAGGCATCTGGCAGGCTTAAAGACATCATAACTGGGCGGCTGATGCACCAGGTCGTCCTGGGAAGATTGGACGAGGAGGGAACGCACCGTCAACGCATCTGGGCCTTTATCGGTCCAACCGGGGTTGGTAAGACTACCACCTGCGCCAAGCTGGCAGCCCATTTTGCGTTAAAAGGAAAGAAAAAAGTGGCGTTGTTCTCTGTCGATAATTACCGTATTGCGGCCTCCGAACAGCTCAGGACCTATGCTCAAATCCTGGGGGTACCTTTTACGGCTATTTTCAAGGATGAGGAGCTGTCCCGGGCTATTAAGTTGAATCAGGACAAAGATATGATCTTGATCGATACGGCTGGGCGAAACCCGCATCACGAGGAGCACATGAATGAACTGGCCAGATATGTCTATTCGTACCCGACCATCGAAGGCCAGGTTGTCCTTAGCGCTAATACCCAGAACGGGGACATGGAAAACGTACTTATGAAATATATGAGTTTGCCGGTTAAGGGTTGTATTTTTTCCAAGATCGACGAGTCCCGGTTCTATGGTCCAATATTTAACCAGTCCGTACGTTTTAAAGTCCCCATTTATTATCTAACCATAGGCCAGCGGGTGCCAGAAGACATAGAAGAGGCTACACGCAAGCGATTGGCACACCTATTGTGGAGCGAATTACGTGATAACCGATGGTAGTTAAGGAGAACTTTATGGATCAGGCTGCGGGTCTGCGAAGTGGTGTAAGGGTGTCACCCTATGTGCTGCCTCATAATAACAAGGCCAATTCTTCTTCAGAGAGGCATATTCCCAGAGTAATTGCCTTTACCAGCGGGAAAGGCGGCGTTGGCAAAACTAATGTGGTGGCTAATCTGGCATTTGCCTTGGCCAAGCGGGGTAAGAGGGTGTTAGTGCTGGACGCTGATCTGGGGTTAGCAAACATAGACGTACTGCTGGGCTTAGCCCCGAAGTATACTATTCGCCATGTTTTTTCGGGCGAGAAAACGATTTCTGAGATTTTAGTTGATGGTCCAGGAGGCATGCGCATAATGCCAGCCAGTTCTGGCGTTCAGGAGCTGGTTGAACTTTCCGAGGGCGAGAAACTATATCTACTTAATGAACTTGAAGCATTGCGGAGTTCCACGGATATTTTGCTTATTGATACGGCTGCAGGTATTTCTTCGAATGTTGTCTATTTCAACCTGGCTGCTCAGGAAAGGGTGGTTATAGCCACACCAGAGCCAACATCAATAGCCGATGCTTATGCCTTGATCAAGGTCCTGGTCACAAAACACGATACCAGGCGATTTAGTATCTTGGTGAATTTAGCCAATACCGCCACCGAAGCCGAACTGGTATTTAAGAGATTGAGTATGGTTGCGGACAAGTTTTTAGGGAGCCTGTCCCTAGATTATTGGGGTTTCGTACCACACGATGGACAGTTAGTTAAGGCGGTTAAAAGGCAAAGAGTAGTCGTTGAATTGTTCCCAGAGTCTTCTTCCAGTAAACGATTTTTCGAGTTAGCTGAAAAGATGTGTAACCAGACACATGATGACCGGCTGGATGGCAATATTAAGTTTTTCTGGAGAAATCTATTACAACTGTAGGTGGGCCATGAAAAAATATAATGCTGCCAAATTAAGGGACTATACTCAGGATTATTTCAAGAAAGACAAGGCCATAGACGCCAAACAGAGAGAGGAGTTAATCATTAAGTATGCTCCTTTAATTAAATATCTCGCCGGTAAACTGGCTATGCGTCTGCCGCCGCACATCTCTATAGATGATCTTATCAGTTCAGGGACCATAGGACTCATCGATGCAATAAATAAATTTGACCCTACGAAAAACATTCAGTTTAAGACCTATGCTGAGTTTCGAATACGCGGAGCTATGCTTGATGAGCTGCGGTCTCTAGACTGGGTTCCCCGTTCTGTGCGCCGCAAGATTGCCGACATAGAAAAAGCATTGCAAGCCTTGCAAAAGGAATTGGGCAGGCCTGCAGAAGACGACGAAGTGGCAGAGAGACTAGGTCTTTCTCTGCAAGAATACTATCGAGTGATTGATGCTATAAAGGGTCTTTCGTTACTTGATTTAAGGGTGGTGCGCCGGAGAGGCTTCGAAAATTCAGAAGATGATATTTGCGAACTTATCGCGGACGGAAGCAGGGCTGATCCCTTTACTTCCATCAACCTGTCGCAAATGCGAGATATAATTGCCAAGGCTATTGATGAACTGCCGGAAAAAGAGAGATTGGTCATTTCACTCTACTATTACGAGGACTTAACCATGCGTGAGATAGGGGAGATAATGGGATATACGGAGTCGCGCATCTCCCAAATGCACACCAAGGCGACGCTTCGTCTCGGCGCTGCTCTCGGGGAGCAGCTGAATCTTGAATCTCCATACATTGAATAGTCAGTGCAAGATATGAGCGAGACAGGCCAGGAAGAAAATCTGGAAAACGAAAGGGCGGGTCTTAACGATCAGTCCGAAGACCTTGGAGAAAACCAGGATATCGCCCTTGGTGAGGTTCCTGTTGCGGACGCTCCTGCGGAGGAAAAAGCCGAGGTGCCGGCTGAAGAAACTGGCGAAACAGGATCCGAAGCAGATGCAGAAGTTAAAACGGCCAAAAAGTCTGCTTATCGCAGCTTACTAGAGAAGATATTAAATCCTTCCAAGATCATCTGGGAAAAGGGCAAATCATTTCTTGTCAATATCGTTCCTTCAGCTATACGGCCATTCTTTAGTCGCAGGAAAAAGGCGGTATTCGTCATCTTGGCCCTTGTTTTGACCTCGAGCATTGCGGTTTTCTCATCCCTATTAGGCAAGAAAGACCAGGTTACTTCTGGTCTTTCTTGCCCCTCAGAAAATAGAATTGTTGGAACGGAGACGAAAACAGAAAAGTACAGGCTAAAGCCTTTTTTGGTTCCATTTTCTCAAGGAGGAACGGATATTTTTTTGAGACTTGAGATTGACCTGGTGACCGAGAAAGATGCGGCGGTTAAGATCAAGGGAAAAGAACTAGTCTTACGCGAAGCAATATATGCTTTTTTCCTTTCAAAGAACCTCGATTCAGTGCAGCAAGGACAAACTGACCATAAGATCGGGGATAAGTTGCGTCAGGCTTTAAACGAATATTTGGGACAAGAAATGATAAGGGAGGTCTCATTTGTGAATTATGTTTTTACCTGAGGACCTGAAATTAGAGGTGTGGAGGATCAGGGATGGATGATTCCATTAATCCAACTCTCGGTATTAGACAACCTCAGCCCGTAGAACAGTCTCCTAATACCAAGGAGGCAACAGAGCGCAAAAAGGTGACCAGAGAGGGGCGGCGGGAGCGCAGAAAAGAACCGGAGGACCAAAATGGTCAAGAAGGCGACGCCAAAGAGACCGTAGATGCCCCCGAGAAAGAACAGGGTAAGATCGTTGACATAGTCGTTTAACGGGTAGTGAAATACTGGAATGCTGTTACAAACGGTCTGAAACGTTGGAGTGGTACGGTCTATCATCGATTTTAAGGAGTGGTTTGGCAGTGGAGAGTTTGAGTGGTCTAGAAACCTTGATAATTGTTCAGATAGGAATTGAGATTATTCTTATCTTGTTTGCCATTGTTTTGGTGCTGAGGTTCAGGAAGGGGCGCCTGGGTCAGTTGGGTAACCGTATCGAAGATATCGTGAACCTCATCAACGAGACGGAGAAGGTTTGCAAGATGCTTGCGGCCAACTTAAAGGAGAAAAGGGCACTGGCAGATAGGGTGTTATGCGACATGGATTGCAGGATAAAAGAATTACACAAGCTAACAAATAAGCCGGTCAAGCCGTCCGGATGCCACCTTTCTACCTCCCGTAATCAATCTGTGGGTCCATATACGAATGTCGTCGAACTCTCGCGACATGGACTTTCCATAAATGAAATCGCCGAACGGTTATCACTGACCAAAGGTGAGGTAGAATTGGTTTTGGGGCTGGCAAAAGAAGGACAGGAGATTCCAGGCTCATTAGCAGTCAGTGCGTTGATACAGGCGAGGCGGTAACCCTTGAAGATAGGAGGTACAGCAGATTTTCCCATCTTTAAAATACTATCATCTGGAGCCTCGGGCTCCTCTATACGAAACCTCCAGAATCAGCTCACCGTAGGTTCACGTTACGAAGGGACGGTATTAGACATTATCCCCGGAAAGGGGGCCTTATTGGATATAGCTGGCCAAACAGTCATTGCCCAGACTGAGCTTCCGTTAGCAAAGGGCTTAAATGCTGGATTCGAAGTGCGAGAGGTTCATCCGCAGGTTGTTCTTAGGATGGTTGGTGAGACTCCAGCTGAAGGGTGGCAAAAGGAGGCCTTTAAACAGTTCCTTGCCCTTCGGGGCGAAACCAGCGGCATCCTAAACAACATAACCGGACGACTGGTACAGATATTGGATTCGTCACCCCATATGGCTGCGAGGCTGGGACCACTATCCAGCCTGTGGGGTAAAATCCTTGTTGCGGAGGAGCCTTTACCTTCGGTGTTGAAATTCATCGGATTGGGATGGGAAAGTAGGCTTAAAACTTGTTTCCTCGGAGAAAGGTTTTCTGACCTTGAAATCCTGTTGGAGACGGATCTAAAGGGCTTGGTCATGCAGACCCTGAACAGTCTGTCTGAGTCAGAATCAAACCAATTTCTTTTTAGGGCGCTTTCGTCTCTGCTAAATTTAATAGAGGGATATCAGTCAGCCAATACATTGTATCCATCTCAGGGCGCAGAATCGATTATTTTTTTGCCGATTTGGTTTTCAAAACAGGCTGGATGGGGGGAATGTGAGCTCTTATTGCAGAGAGAGCAGGATGAAGTAGCCAGCCCAGAGAGGAGCGACGGTAGCTCTTTTAGGGCTCTTTTTTTTCTGAATATGAGCCGTTTGGGGCCTATGCGTATAAGCTTGCAGGTAAGTGAGAAAAGGATCAACTGTATTTTTATGGTGAGTGATGAAGATAAACAGAAACACGTCGCCGGGTTCCTCCCTGAACTTAAAGAGCGGCTGGTTTCTGAAGGTTTCTCAGTAAGATCGATGGAATGCATGAGAAGAGAGGAAAAAGAGATGGAAGACGTATCCACCTGGTTTGAAACCTTGAAGAAGGTCAGACAGCCTCTTTTGCATGTTGTAATCTGAGCACGCTATTTCATCTCCGGCTATTTTGGGGATGGTAAGACTAGAAGATTTTACTGAAGTTACTAGCATTTTTTAGTGAAGAATTTTTCTCAATGTGTCGATTTATATATTAGCCTTGATATTTTTAAGGTGAGTTCAAGATAAATGGTTGAAAGTCATGGAAAATAACGCCGAAGAAGAGGTCAAGCCAAGGGAGTCGGCGAATACTCCCGGAGGCGGCGGCTTATCATTTGACATCGTGGTCTCACCGGATGAAATGGAGGCCTTCTTGGTTTTAGAAGGTGCGGTTGGGGTGTCAGAGGAGGAAGCCCGTACCACGATTAAGCAGATGCTTGCCAGAAAAAAAGTCGTTTTCGGTATTGACGAAACAATATTCGATCAATGTCTGGCTGAGGCTTCTTCTGACGGAGTAAAAAAGTATGTCATTGCCCGTGGTGTTCCACTCAAATCCGGAAAGGATGCGGCTATCCTGTTCAAACTAAGCGATGAAAAAAATATCGGTAAGCTAGACGAATACGCCAAGATGGATTTTCGGGAGCGCGGGGAGATCCCCTACGTTAAGAGCGGCGAACTGCTGGCTATCAAAATCCCCATGATCAAAGGAGAGCCGGGAACGACCGTTTACGGAAAAGTCGTAATGCCTCGTCCGGTGCAAGATGTTTCTTGGAGAGTCGGGAAAAATGTGCGCATCGTAGGCGGGGAAAGGGCAGAAGCTAAGATCGATGGAATGGTTTACATCGATAACCAGAAGAGAATCGAGATTTCGCCGGTATTCCGAGTCGAAGGTAACGTTGATTATGCCACTGGTAACATTAATTTCGATGGAGTGGTCGAGGTTTCGGGTGCTGTTTGTTCAGGGTTTCGCGTACGTGCCGGTGGCCTTATAGCGGGATTGATCGAACATGACACCAAGATCGAAGTGGATGGCGACTTGACTGTGACGGGAGGTATTATCCGTTCGGATGCGAAGGTTAAAGGTGCCATAAAATGTAGTTACATTCGTGGATGCAGAATGATGGCCGAGGGTGATGTCACCGTGGATACTGAGATTGTGGATAGTTATATATCTTGCCGCGGGAAGGTTTCAGTTACCAGATCGAATGGGAGGATCATAAACAGTACGCTGATCGGAAAAGGAGGCGTAGAGACCTACAATTTGGGCTCCCCATCGAGTCCTCGCAGCGTGGTTATTATTGGGCTGGACTATCAAAGTGATAATGAGATTCAGAAACTAAATGACGAGATCTTTCAGTGTGAGGAAAGCCTCAATAAAATCGAGAAAAAGTTTAAGGAAATAAAGGTTAGCAAGGCGTGCCTAGAAGAGGAGATTGAGACTATCAAAAAAAAAGTAGCTTCTTCCATGGATACACGGCAGAAGTACCTTGCACATGGGCAATATAAGGGCCTGTGTGCGCGGCAAAAAGAGATGCATGAGAATTACCACTCTCTTCTTGACGCCATTGTGAGCTTTAAGGGGAAGACAGGCGAATTAAAGGCTGAGAAGCAGCGCCTCCGGGCCGAGCAGGCAAAGTCTGAGCCGGATATATATTTAATAGTTCGAGGGATAGCTTTCGAGGGGAATATGATCAGAGGTAAAAACGCGTCCTTGCAGCTCACCGAGAACAAAAAAAATATTCGTGCCCACGAGATCGTTATATACCGAGATCTAGAAGATGGGGGGCAGGAAAGGGATGTACAGATCGAATTGCAGCCAGTCTAGACTGCTTTCCAGGAAACGCTTGGACGCAGATTCATACTGGTAAAGTCTTCGGTCAGAAAAGGGAAGGCGAGAAATGAGTGGCGAGGGATGAAAGACCTCGCCATTCATTTTTGGGTGGGGGAACGATCATCCTCCACTTCTTGACCGCATGTGGGTTTATAATGTATGATTTAAAACTGCAAATTATCAGAGCTTTCGAGGCGGCTTTCAGTAACGGCCTTTGAAAACATAAATGTTTTTGGGGCAAAAATGAACATATTGCTTCACATATGCTGTGCTCCCTGTACTGTTTATCCCTTAAAGATATTGCGTAACGAAAACATGAAGGTTGCCGGTTTTTTCTATAATCCCAATATCCATCCCTACCTTGAATTCCAAAAGCGTCTTCATACCTTGAGGGAATATTCAAGGCAGGCTGATTTAGCTGTTATCTACGATGAAAAATACTATCTGCGGGAGTTTCTGCGCGAGGTTGTCGGGCATGAGGATGCAAGGTGCGCCGTTTGTTATGCCTTACGCCTAAGGGCTACGGCAATAATAGCCCGTAAAAATAGGTGCGACGCTTACAGCACTACTCTTCTTTACAGTCGTTATCAGCGTCACGAGCTTATAAAGAAAATAGGTGCAAAAATAGCCAGGGAGTGCGGGGTTCCTTTTTATTATCGTGACTTTCGCGAGGGATGGCGGGAAGGGATTGATGGGTCCAGGGCTCTTAATCTGTACCGGCAGTCATATTGTGGATGCATCTACAGTGAGCAGGAACGATATGACCATAGTAGATACGGTAGGCCGCTGGGTGCAAACTAATACGTTGGGGGCAAGATTATAGGTTAATGTTTTTAGAAAGATAGTATAAAGGAAGACCATCTGCAAGCGAGAGCGGATCATATGAACGGGTTTTTGGACTTAGGCAAGATACTTATTATCCTTGGCGTGATCCTGGTCGCCCTCGGATTTCTATTTGCTTTAGGAGGCAAGATTCCCTGGATAGGACACCTTCCCGGCGATATTTACATTAAACGTAAAAACTTTGCCTTTTATTTTCCCTTAGCCACAAGTCTCCTCATCAGTATTATTCTGACTCTAATTTTTATGCTTTTTCGCCGAAAGTAAATCATCTCGCTCAATTTACTGCCTTATCCTTTCCGGCTGAAACAGTTCGAGGCCTGCATCGGCAGTTCGCGCCATCTGTGGTCAACAAATAGAATTGTCCGGTTTTGTAGCAAATGAATTGTCCACTTTTTTACTGTCCTGGGAGAGCTTCA
>CAYSYZ010000012.1:4587-27971 GCA_964435205.1 uncultured Desulfovibrionales bacterium | reverse complement strand
CCGGTTCGGAGGGAGGGGCGATACAAACCAATGTATCGTTCCTACCCCTATCAAGAACGCCATTTACAAGACTTTTGCAAAAGGCTCTCTCATGAGAATATTTTCCGCTCATTTTGGCAGCTTGTCAAACATGTGTCTTGTTTTCTACCGGTGTAGAATGTAATAGTGGTTTCAGCATATGCTTGGAAATACCTTCAAACTTATAAAAGGCGTTGGCACAATAACTGAGAAGCGGCTCTGGGAACAGGGCATAACTACGTGGGAGGATCTCCTCAGCAAAGATCACGTAAAGAATGTTTCCACATCCCTTCTACATAACCTCAGGTCTGAAGTTGAAAAAGCCGTCCTTGAGCTTAAGAAAAATAACGCTGGATATTTTGCCTCTCGCCTGAAGCCTGCGGATCTCTGGAGAACATACGAGGCTTTTGAAAACGAGGCCATTTTTTTGGACACTGAAACGACCGGCCTTTCTCCGCATTTTTCAGAACTCACGATGGTCGGCTTATACGACGGTTTTGATTACCGCTGCCTCATCCGGGGCAGGGGGCTTTCAGAAGAGAGATTGCAAGGGGAACTTAAGGGGTACCGAGTTCTTGTTACATACAACGGAAGGGGGTTTGATGTCCCTTATCTCCAAGGGAAGTTCCCGGCCCTTATGTTCCCGGCGGTCCACCTTGACCTTTTGCCCCTTGGCAGGAGGGTAGGGCTCAGAGGAGGACTTAAGGTTGTGGAGAGTACCCTTGGCCTAGAGAGGCCGGAGGATATCAAAGACATGACCGGATATGATGCGGTGGTACTATGGTCGATGTACGAGCGAGGATTTGACGATGCCCTGAGGATTTTACGGGAGTATAATCAGGCGGACGTAATTAACCTGAAGACTGTGGCCAGAGAAATATACCGACGCCTTAAGCAGGCGACAGAGATAGAGAGGTATGAGCGACAGATGGAGAGGAGGAAAGTTAATGGCCTTTAAGGAAATCCCCATAAACAGAGCCAATCGGCTCATCAATCATGGCCCTACAATTCTGATTACGTCCCGGTTAAAGGATAAGATGAACGTGATGACGGCCGCCTGGCAGATGCCGGTAAGTTTTAGCCCCATGCTGGTAGCTGTAGCCATAGGCCGCGCGCGATTCAGCCATAGCCTGATCGAAGAGAGCGGCGAATTTGTCATAGCCGTTCCGCACATAGGCATTATTGACCGGGTCTGGTGCTGCGGTACCCATTCCGGAAAGGATCATGACAAGTTTTCCGTCTGCAACCTGACGGCAATCCAGGCCAGAAAGGTTAATGCCCCACTCATCGAGGAGTGTATCGGTAACATTGAGTGCCGGGTTCATAGCCACCACCCAGCCGGTGACCATACTATATTTGTGGGTGAGGTGGTGGCAGCCTCAGTGCAGGAAGGGCTCTTTGATGAACATCTGCAGGTTGATCTTGAGTCCGCACGGACTATACATCATCTGGGCGGAAAGGTTTTCTGCTGCCCGGATAGGCTGAGACAGGTGTAAAGAATTTTTATGGGATACGGATTCGGCGAACCGCCGAAGCAGTTCTAGCCTCAGGAAAAGCCGGTCCGCCCGCTTCCACAGGATGAGGTGCCGGCCGCTGGAGCACCGGTGACAGAGAACGTGGAAAGGACCCTTTTTGTACTTTTCGAACCACAGGCCGGACAAATTACCTTGGTACTTTGACAGCGGGAAACAATTTCTTCAAATATCTTGCCGCACTTTGAACAGCAGTATTCATAAATAGGCATAATTTCCTTCAACTCCTGCCTTTAATGGGGTCATCACTTGCTTACATAATACGAGATTTGACAGGGAAGTCAAGCCGATCGAAAAGGATATTTTGTTTCTCCTCTACACCTGATGCTGACGCCCTATTTTTGATATTGACAGCTAACCGGGAGTCTGGTAAACGTAGGTTGTTATGAAGATATTTGGCGGCGTAACTTCAGGTTGCTGGTGGTGCGAGTGGGTTAACATAGGGTGAGGTGTCCCCACTCCAGGTCGATTACATACGTGCCGTCCAATAAACCGTGGGTCATCTCAAATAGGCCTGCGGTTTTTTTTGTTTTGTTGAGGGGAAAATGCATTCACCAAGTTTTCAACAATTTCAGAAACTGGCTGAGCAGGGGAATCTCATCCCTGTCTATCGGGAGATCCTTGCCGATATGGATACCCCCCTCTCCATCTACCGCAGGCTTGAAGAAGGGAAATATTCCTTTCTTCTGGAAAGTATGGAGGGTGGCGAAAAATGGGGGCGATACAGTTTCGTCGGCCTTAATCCCTCGGTTATAATCCGGGCCAAACACGATAAACTCGAACGTCTCAACGCAGCTGGCGAGATCCATACGGAGATCGGCAATCCCATATTATTCTTACGGAAGATCTTGTCGGCCTACAGACCGGTGATGGTGGAGGGCCTTCCGCGTTTCTTTGGGGGTGCGGTGGGTTATCTTGGTTATGACATTGTACGCTTTATAGAGACCATTCCGGACACCAATCCCGACGTACTCGGTTTCTACGACATGGTTCTGGTGATCTCTGACCAGATTCTGATCTATGATAACTTAAACCAGTCCCTTAAGATCGTAACGAATGTGCATATCAAAGAAAACGATGACCTCCGACTACTTTATGATCAGGCCACGGCTGCGATAGACAATATCGTCAATAGACTGCGTACGGCTCCCGTTGCGGAATCGAAGGATATTCATGAAGACGACCAGCCTGTTTCAGCCAATATGTCCGCTGAAGACTTTAAGGAAAAGGTCAGAAAAGCCAAAGAATACATCAAGGCCGGCGATGTCATTCAGGTTGTTTTAGCACAGAGGTTTCAGACGTCATGGCAGGCGGAGCCATTTTCGGTTTATCGGGCGCTGCGCAGGATAAACCCCTCGCCCTATCTGTTCTATCTGCACTTTGACGATGAGTATCTTGTCGGCTCATCGCCGGAGGTTCATGTACGCCTTGAGAATGGGAGGATAGAGGTGAGGCCCATTGCAGGGACGCGACCCCGGGGCGGAACTGAAGAGGAAGATCGGCGGTTCGAACAGGAGCTACTCAATGATCCCAAGGAGCGGGCCGAGCATATAATGCTTGTTGACCTGGGACGAAATGACGTGGGTCGGGTAGCCAGGTATGGCAGTGTGGAAGTGAACGAATTGATGGTTGTTGAGCGGTATTCTCATGTAATGCATATCGTTTCCAATGTGCGGGGAATATTGAAGGACGATAGGGACGCCTTTGATGTTTTTGCGGCAACGTTTCCGGCCGGCACGGTCAGCGGCGCCCCTAAGGTGCGGGCCATGGAAATCATCGAAGAGCTGGAACCGGACCGGAGGGGGCCCTACGCGGGTGCTGTTGGCTATTTCGGTTTTTCTGGTAACATGGACCTGTGTATTGCTATCCGTACGCTGCTCATAAAAGACGGACGGATAAGTGTCCAGGCTGGAGCCGGTATTGTGGCAGATTCTGACCCGGATAAAGAATATCAGGAGACGGTAAATAAGGCCCGGGGTATGGTGCGGGCTATTGAATGGGCAAAGAAGGGCTTGGAATAGGAGATATGATATTCGTCCTCGATAATTATGATTCCTTTACCTATAATCTTGTTCAGGCGTTTGGTGAACTGGGCGAAGAATTGATTGTAGAACGTAACGACAAGATCGACCCCGAAGGCATCGAAAAACTCTCTCCCTCACACCTGGTCATATCCCCCGGGCCAGGTACCCCACACGAAGCCGGCATTTCTGTTGCGGCCATCAGGTATTTTGCCGGCCGTCTGCCGGTACTGGGGGTTTGCCTTGGGCATCAATCCATAGGCGTAGCTTTTGGCGGTCGCATAGTTCGAGCCGAAAGAATCATGCACGGTAAGACTTCCCTGATTTGCCACGACGGGGAGACAATCTTCAAGGATTTGCCGCTGCCCTTTGAGGCCATTCGTTATCACTCGCTCATAGTGGAGAAAGCGACGTTGCCCGAGTGTCTTGAGATAACGGCCTGGACTGAAGACGGGGAAATTATGGGTTTTCGACACAAGGACCTGGTCGTGGAAGGGGTACAGTTCCATCCCGAATCCATTCTGACAAAGGAAGGGTCTACGATTCTGAGGAACTTTACAGTCCTGTCCGGGGGAAGGAGGTAATCTGTGATCAAGGAAGCGCTGGCCCGGGTTGTTAACCGTCAGGACCTGAACGAAGAGGAAATGATGGCGGTTATGAACGAGATCATGAGCAGTGCCTGTACGGCGGCCCAGATAGCCGCATTTATTACGGCCTTACGCATGAAAGGCGAGTCCGTGGCTGAAATAACAGGAGCGGCGCGCGTAATGCGGGAGAAAGCCACTCAGATTAAAGTTGAAGCCGAAGTAGTTGTGGACACCTGCGGCACTGGCGGGGATGCTGCCAATACATTCAACGTCTCGACAACGGCGGCCTTCGTCATAGCCGCAGCTGGCCTGAAGGTGGCCAAGCATGGCAATCGGGCGGTTTCTTCTCGTTGCGGGAGTGCCGACGTTTTGGAGGCACTCGGGGCCAATCTTGATCTTTCGCCTTCTCTCGTTGCTGCATGCATAGGTGAAGTTGGATTCGGATTTCTCTTCGCTCCGAAGCTGCACCTGGCCATGAAACATGCCATCGGTCCGCGGCGGGAGATAGGGCTTCGCACCATATTCAATATCCTGGGGCCACTGACTAACCCGGCTGGAGCCAATGTCCAGGTCCTTGGCGTTTACGATGGCAGTCTCACCAATATCCTGGCCACAGTTCTCAAGAATCTGGGAAGTAAGGCAGCCATGGTAGTTTTTGGCGAAGGGGGATTTGATGAACTGAGTATAGTCGGACCTACCCGGATCAGTGAACTTAAACACGGAGTTGTCCGGGATTATGTAGTACAACCGGAGGACTTCGGGCTTAAGAGGGCTACTGCCGCCGAAATTTCAGGTGGCGATGTGGCAAGGAATGTACAGATTGTGCGATCAATTTTTGCTGGAAAAAAAGGGGCGTGCCGGGATATGGTGGTTCTTAATGCTGCTGCGGCTTTGGCTATCGCCGGCAAGGCGAGGGATATGGCTGAGGGTGTAAATATGGTCGAAGAGCTTATAGATAGCGGTGCAGCGGCTAGAAAGCTCGATGAGTATATCCTTTTTTCACAGAAGGCGGTATGATTTTAGAAAAGATTGTAGCGCAAAAGAGGCTTGAAGTTGCCCGGCGGAAAGAGGAAGAGCCCGTTTCTGCCTTTCTTAGGGAGATCGATCTCTTGGCAGGCGCGCGTTCACTGAGCAGCGCTCTTACTGCTGGAAGTGGAATAAGTATTATTGCCGAGATAAAAAGGGCTTCGCCTTCAGCCGGGATGATTGCCGGTAATGTAGACCCCGCATCCGTGGCTATGGATTATGAAATAGGTGGGGCTGCTGCTGTTTCTGTACTTACGGACCGGGATTTCTTCGCCGGTGATATTGCTTTTCTGCCGCAAGTTAAGCGAGCGATTTCGCTACCGGTACTCCGCAAAGATTTCCTTATAGACGCCTATCAAATCTATGAAGCCAGGGCCTATGGGGCCGATGCAGTTCTTCTTATCTCTGCCATCCTCACAAAAAAAGAGTTGAGATCACTTCTTGGTTTGACCCATGAGCTCGGTATGGAGGCCCTGGTCGAGGTGCACGATGAAGCGGAGCTAGTCATGGTTTTGGAAACAGAGGCCAGGATTATAGGCATTAACAACCGCAATTTGAAGAACCTGGAGGTATCGCTGGAAACTACCTTTGATCTTTGCCGTAAGGTACCTGTGGACAAAGTGGTGGTGAGTGAAAGCGGCATTAAAACCAGGGCTGATGTTATTCGTCTGGAGGAGGCTGGAATTCACGCTGTTTTAATTGGCGAGACATTGATGCGTGCCCCGGACAGGGTAGGAGCCCTTTGGGAGTTGTTGGGAAGAGATGGTCAGGATAAAGGTTTGCGGTATCACTAACGTTGCCGATGCCCTTGCCGCCCATGCCTTCGGGGCAGATGCCATCGGCTTTGTATTTGCGAAAAGCCCGCGCCGGGTGGATAAAGACATGGCCCGGGAAATCGCCCTGGCCTTGCCCCCTCTTGTACACCGGGTAGGGGTTTTTGTCGACGAAGAAAGGGAGGTCGTAGAAGATACTGCCTTCTTATGCCGCTTGACGGTTTTGCAGTTTCACGGAGCTGAGTCACCTGAATATTGCGCGGGTTTTGACTGGCCTGTAGTTAAGGCGTTTCGCATAAGTAGAAGAGAGGATATTGAAAGGCTGAGGCCGTATCGGGAGAGAGTAAGCGCTTTTCTCCTGGATGCGTACCATCCGGGCAAAGCCGGTGGAACGGGTCAGACCTTCGACTGGACAATTGCTGCCGATGCGACAAAAATGGGGCCGGTTATCCTCGCCGGTGGTCTCAACCCGGATAACGTGCGGGCGGCCATCCGGGAAGTTCAACCCTATGCAGTCGATGTGAGTAGCGGCGTGGAGATGTCGCCCGGCAAAAAGGATCACGACCGGATGCGGCTGTTTATAGAGCGGGCCCGGACCGCTTTTGTGTTTCGTTAATGCTTATCGGTTATTCGAACAACGATTAACTAATAGCTATTAACTAATAACGAATAACCAACCACCCCATTGGGCCACCCTGAGATACAGGGCAGAAGAATTAAAGGAGGTAACCACAATGCTTCCAGACAAGAAGGGGCATTTTGGCATTTTCGGGGGGCGTTTTGTCCCGGAGACATTGATGCCCGCCCTTATGGAGCTTGAAAAGAGCTATCATCACTACAGAAAAGACAAGGCCTTCAAAGAACAACTTCGCTTTTATCTTACGGATTACACGGGTCGTCCTACTCCGCTTTACTTCTGTGAGCGTCTGACGGAAAAGCTAAAAGGAGCAAAGATATACTTAAAAAGGGAAGACCTGACGCACACAGGAGCGCACAAAATAAACAATACGCTTGGCCAGGCACTCCTGGCCAAGCGTATGGGCAAGACGAGGATTATTGCGGAGACCGGCGCTGGGCAGCACGGCGTGGCTACGGCCACGGCGGCTGCACTGTTGGGTCTTAAGTGCGATGTTTATATGGGTGCGGTGGATATCGAGAGACAGGCCATGAATGTTTTTCGAATGCGCCTCCTCGGTGCCAGAGTCATACCGGTAGAACAGGGCAGTAAGACCTTGAAGGATGCAGTTAATGAGGCCATCAGGGATTGGGTAACCAACGTCCACCACACTCATTACATACTGGGTTCCGTTGTGGGGCCACATCCTTATCCGATGATAGTCCGTGATTTCCAGGCCGTAATTGGTCAGGAGACACGGCGTCAAATTATCAAAAAAGAGAGGCGTCTTCCAGACATCATAGTAGCCTGCGTGGGTGGCGGAAGCAACGCGATGGGTATCTTTTATCCCTTCCGAAATGACCCGGTTAAGCTGATAGGCGTTGAGGCGGGTGGACAGGGTATATCTACGGGACAACACTCGGCCACGCTTGTGGCAGGGAACATCGGCATTTTGCACGGGGCTATGAGCTATCTCCTTCAGACAGATGACGGCCAGATTACAGACACACATTCTATAGCGGCAGGGCTTGACTATCCGGGTGTGGGGCCGGAACACGCTTATTACCGGGATAGCAAACGTGCTCAATATGTCTCGGTGACCGATACGGAGGCCCTGGAAGGATTTCAGCTCCTTTCAGAGACGGAGGGAATAATACCAGCCCTGGAAAGCGCCCACGCTATCGCTTACGCTGCCAAGATAGTACCGGGATTATCCCCTAAAGATATAGTAATTGTCAACCTCTCTGGCCGGGGAGATAAAGATGTGCAGACCGTCTCCGGCATTTTAGGAGGTGCTTCATGAGCCGCATCGCAGATGTTTTTGCCGCCAAGAAAAAACAGAACAAGGCTGCTCTTATCCCATTTGTTACGGCTGGTGATCCATCTCTGGCTCATACTGCAGAACTGGTGGTGGAAATGGAGCGGCAGGGGGCAGATATAATCGAGTTGGGCGTGCCCTTTTCTGATCCCCTGGCTGATGGCCCAACCATTCAGGCGGCCAGTCAGCGCGCATTGGCCTATGGTGTTCGCCTCGAGGATGTTATTGAATTTGTTAGCGGTCTCCGCCGTGAGACCCAGGTCCCGCTCCTCCTCATGACGTACTACAATCCGGTCTATCAGCATGGCTTGAAACGTACTGCCCAAAAGGCAGCCCAAGCGGGTATCGATGGCTTTATTATTCCTGATCTTCCTCCAGAAGAAGCAGAAGAGTGGAAAAAAGAGGCAGATATGGCTGGTCTGGATACCATTTTTCTCCTGGCCCCGACCAGTGATATGGCCCGGATTAAGAAGGTAATAGGCTTGAGTAGCGGGTTTATCTACTATGTGTCGGTTACCGGTATTACCGGTGCGAGGGATAGATTACCCGATGATCTCCTTGCCAAACTGGAGTTAATTAAGAAGCATGCTTCCATACCAGTAGCCGTTGGATTTGGCATCTCCACCCCTGAGCAGGTGGCCATGATTGCTCCTCATGCGGACGGCATTATCGTGGGAAGCGCTATTGTAAATCTTATAGCCAAACATGCCGAAGATCCGCAACTCGTGCCTGTTGTGGGGAGGTTTGTGGCTCATCTCAAGGCCAGCATAAGGTAGGATTTTCTGGCCAACTCCCTTTAGAAATTGCCGCCTAGCCTTCCGGGCGGGTCAGAGGCAAGGCCAGGGCGAAGGTCGTGCCGGATTCCGCGCTCTCATAATTAAGTCTTCCCTGATGGGCATCGGCGATTTTTCTGGATATGGCCAAGCCCAGGCCAGTCCCTGTTTTTTTGCTGGTAAAGAAAGGAGTGAAGAGCCTAACTCTATTTTCGGGGGGGATGCCCGTCCCGTAATCATTAACTTGGATCAGCAGGTTGTTATCATCAACTGTTGTTGTAACGCTGACAGATTGCCCGGGCTTAGAAACCTCGATGGCATTGTCAATCAGGTTAATAAGGACCTGTTTGATGCGTGGCCTGTCTACATAGAGGTCGGGTAATCCCCAACTCAATTTTCCTTGTACCGTCACATGGCATCCGTTGGCTTTTTCCCTGTACATATCGATGACTTCTTCCACCAGCTGATTGATATTGGCTAAAGCTGGCTGTGGACTGTAAGGTTTGGAAAAATCCAGCATTTCCTTAACCAGAGCTTCCAGGCGCTGGGTCTCTTTGATTATGATTTCAAGCTTATCAGCCTGTGTGTTTTGTTTTTCCAGTTTTCTCTTTATCAGCCGGGCGAATCCACCAATCGCAATAAGAGGGGTTTTTAGCTCGTGTGCTATGGTAGCGGCCGCTTGACCTAGAAGGGCCAGATTTTCAGCCTTCTTCACCCTTTCGCTTTCTTCCCTTTTTTTATCTACTAGCTTTCCTGTAACAATAGCTATGATACAAAAAAGCAGAATTTCATACAGTTTGTCCATGTAGTCCGTTAAATTACCATGCCAGCTAATAAGGATGAAGGGCAGGTAGAGAATCGTGACTAATGACGCGCACAGCATGCCTCCTTTCAGCCCGAAGGAAAGGCCACTTGCAATTATGGGGATGTAATACAGACGCCGGAATAAATTGTGTAAGCCAATACGAGACACGGGAATTGTGTAATGAAGTACAGTTATAACAATTATCAGACCCAGAATAATCAGGGTCTTGGCTTCAGTTCTACCTCTTTGCCCGCCAGCGTCCTTTCGGTATGCTCTCCATGCAGAGAGGAGTCGTTTCATTTGTCCTCTTATTCCAGACAGGATGAAGTGCTGCGCAACATCAAGCCCCGCAGGTTCCCGGGATGCCTATTGGCGGTCCCTTAGTTTAATATTCTGATGCTTTCCAGTGGTACTGTCTAGAGAAAAATCGGAAGAAGGACAGACGTGGATTGTGGGGGCACGATCATTTACGATACCACATGGATGTAACTTTTAAGGCAGGTGCGTCAGAACCGGGCAAAGGGGATCTCTTTGAGTAAAAATGTTCAACTGGTTTGGCCCCTTTTATTTTCTTAAGACACTGATTGTGAAGGTCGTAAAAAAACAGAATGACCCAACCAGAATAATGGATGCGCCGGCAGCCATATCGGTGTAGAAGGAAATTAGAAGTCCGGCGATACCTGATATCCAGGCGAATGCCAGGGAATACCAGAACATCTGGCGGGCATTCCCACTAACATTGCGGGCACTGGCTGCGGGTACGATGAGAAGCGCAGTAATCAGGAGGATGCCAATGGTCCTTATGCCTATGGTCACTACGACGGCTAGAATTATAGAAAAAACGTAGCCGTATATATTGACCGGGATATCTTGGGAGTAGGCAAGTGGTTCGTTAAGCCCTGAGAGCAGGAGCCGGTTATAGCTGAAGGCCATGAAGATAAAGACGCCAATAAAGAGGACGAGAGTTAGTGCAATTTCGTTCTCCGTTATGGTGAGGACGTCGCCAAAGAGGAAAGAAGAGAGGGCTTGATAAAGACCTTTGCGGGCACTTATTATGGCTATACCTATGGCTATGGTCGTGGCAAAAAAGACACCAATTATGGTATCCATGGGCAGGTCCGAGCGAATTCTAAGCTTGGCGATACCCAGCGCTACCGCAATCCCGAACATGACCATAGTGAGAAGCGGGTTTACGCTGAACAGGAGACCGAGAGCAATGCCGGTGAAAGCTGAATGAGAGATAGCGTCGCTAAAAAAGGCCATGCGATAATTTACCACCTGGATACCAAGGACGGCGCAGAGTGGAGTTATAAGAATGACTTCGAGAAAGGCCCTTTTCATAAATAGAGAAGTGGCCCATTCGAATGGCAGTGCCGCATCAAGAAGGCTATAAATCCATTGAAACAGAAATTCCATGACAGTTAGACTACCCGTGTAACTAATGGTGGATGCACGTATCCCGCTCGTGCCTGTAGAGGCCGGCATGGGGTCCATAAACTTCCATGATATTCTCAGGGGTTAGACATTTAATTGCCCCGCCCTGGCACCGGACGGTCTTGTTAAGGCAGATGACATGTTCGGCATGTCCTGTGACGACCGAAAGGTCGTGTGAGACGATTACCATCGTTAGATGGCCTTCTTGTTGCACGCGGGTCATGAACTCACAGAACATAGCTTCTCCGGAGACATCGATGCCGGCAGCCGGTTCGTCCAGGAGAAGGATTTCCGGCTCGCGGGAAATAGCCATAGCCAGCATGACCCGCTGCAATTCCCCACCTGATAGCCGTCCGATCTGTCGCTGGCTCAGGTATTCTACCCCTACTTCCTGCAATGCTTTCATGGCCTTATGCCTTTTTGCCCGCTGGTAACCCAGCCAGAGAGGGCGGCGCTGAGAAGAAAGGATGATAAAGTCAAGGACAGTAAGCGGGAGGCTGCGGTCAAAATCAAGGCGCTGAGGAACATAACCGATGCGGGGTCTTGTCGTTTCCCGCTTTCCCTTTCGATAAAAAAATACCTCACCTTCGTGCGGGACGACGCCAAGGATGGCCAGGATCAGGGTCGTTTTTCCCGCGCCATTGGGGCCAATCAAGGCCGTAATCTTACCTTTGGGGATGCAGGCATTTACATCCTTTAGCAGGTAAGTCTGCCCTATGCTGACACTCACATCTACAAGCTCGATGGCTATTTCGGGCAACAGTCGATTCCTCCCAGGGCTTTTTGTATGATAGCAAGGTTTGCGTGCATGGCCTTTTCATAATAGTCAAGCCCGACAGCCCCTTGAGCAGTGGTTAGCGGATCCAGTACGTAAACTGGGACCCCGGTCTCGTGGCTTAAGACCTGGGCCAGACGAAGCGGGTACTGCTTTTCGGCCAAAATAGCTGCCACTTTTTCTTTTCGAATGGTGTGAATCAGGGTGTTCAATCTTCCAGCGGATGGCGACTGACCGGAATTTTCTTCGATATATGCAACTACCGTTAACCCAAGGTCGGATGCCAGGTAGTCAAAAACATTATGGGAGGCAACAACCTTTCGTTTATTGATCATAGTTGCCTTGCCTTTGAACTCCGAGACCAGTTTCTGGAGTCTTGTCACATAATGAGCGGCGTTTTTGCGGTAGAGTTCGCTATTCTTCGGGTCGATGGCGGCGAGCGATTTCGCAATGTTATTTATCTGCAGTACGGCCAGGGTAGGGCTCATCCATACATGGGCGTTAGCCTGACCGTGATGGTATTCGTTGCCATTATGTTTGTGGCTCTCTTCCGCTGCCAGGGGTCTAATTCCTTGTGAGGCATCTATTATTTTAATATCAGGATTTGCTGCCAGAACCGCGCGACCCACGAATTGTTCTATGCCCAGGCCATTAATGACCAGGATAGACGACGAAGCAATTTTTTTGAGGTCACCGGGTGTCAGGGTGTAGTCATGCGGGCAACCAGTGCCGGGAGGCAGCATAAGCTCAACGGATACCCCTGGAATCCCCTGGACTACATTGCGGACAAAGATATGGACCGGCAAAAAAGAAGCCAAAATGCGTAAATCTCTTTTACTTTTTGTTGCAGCGGATTGAACTGGAACCGGGCCAATAAACAGCAGCAGGAAGGTGAGCAGGCATGTGGCGAGAGAAATTACTTTACGCATAAATGTTCCCCTCTATGGTTTGGCTTCTTGGGGCTGGCAATCCGGGCAAAGGCCAAAGCATTCCAGATAGTGATCTTCCAGCATAAAACCCGATTCTTTTCGGATGGTATTGGCCATATCCTTGACGGCACAATGGCCAAATTTCTCTATCCGGCCGCACACCTGACACACAATGTGGTGTACATGCTGTCCGGGCACTATGGCCTCATAACGTCTGAAAGCCTCTCTTAAGTTGATTTCCCTGACCAGTCCGATATCCTTCAGGGCACGCAGGTTACGGTAGATAGTGGCAAGATCCGCCTTCTGAGCTATGAGGCGCTGGTGAATTTCCTTCGGGCTCAGGGGCCTCTCGCTCTGGATCAAGGTATGCCATATTTCGGCGCGTATACGGGTGAAAGACTTTTTGTGCTGGCGCAGGTGTTTGGCTATGTCCATAATTTATTATAATACCAAAATGCAAACCATTTGCAAGTTTTTTGGCTGTTTACTGTTCGTGGCCCTGCCCCATGTTTCATGAGTCATGAAGCCTGTGGAAGGGTGTAAACAGCGAGTTAAGAAAGAATTGGGCTTTAATTATTCCCAGGGTTGTGATATTTCCACAGAAGCGGGTGAAAGAACCTGAAACAGCATACCTTGCCGGATAAAATGCGGTGGGATGTAAAATCCTGCCCTAGTATATGGATATGAAAATAAAGTGCCTCGGCTTATCCCTTGTTTTTGTGATGCTGATTCTCTCAATGGAAGGCGCAGAAGGCTTTGAAGGTCCGCTTCAGATAAAGAACAGCTTCCCGCTGCTTACGTCGATTGGTAGTTCTTCCCTTGTCTCTGCGGTCTGTGAAAGCTCTACAAATGTTAACCTCACGTACTCTAGCACCTATCTTGTGGAAGAATCGAAGAACTGGGCCGTTAAGATTGATGCCCAATTCGGAGGACACGAGCACTGCCGGGGCTCCTGATTTTATGGTGGGGCTTGGATATTCTTATAAGTATTAATCCAGGACATTTTGCTGCCGGCTGAATTAATTGCTTCCTGTTCCATTTTTGCGTTCCCGGTCAGCTTCGGGGTTCTAGTTCATAGATAGCATTGACTTTTGCGCTTATTCTAAGATAACCTTTTTACCATGGAAGTTTCTCGGCGGCCGGGAATACTTTTTGCGGCGAGCTCAAACCGTTTTAATTGGGTCGTCATTCCCATCAAGGCATTGCGGGATATTTACAAAAAGTAGTGCGTGGAATCACTTTTGGTTGAACAGCACAGGGGGATAACATGAAAAGGCTGCGAAGGGCGCGATACGATGTTAGCCTACTTACGGGCCATGATATCTATCTTTTTAAAGAAGGTAATCACTTTGGGCTATATGAAAAACTGGGTTCTCATCTAATCACGGTGCGTGGAGTTAAGGGCACCTACTTTGCGGTCTGGGCTCCGAATGCCGCGAGCGTATCTGTAATCGGCGATTTCAACGAATGGGTTCCGGGTGCGCACTGCTTAAGATGCAGAGGCGACAGTTCTGGTATCTGGGAAGGTTTTATACCCGGGGTCGGCCAGGGCACCCTTTATAAGTATCATATTGTCTCCGATTACGACGACTATACAGTCAGCAAGGGAGATCCTTACGCCTACCGGTGGGAGATTGCACCCAAGACCTCTTCTGTGGTGTGGGATCTGAGCTATAAATGGAACGACGCAGAATGGATGAAAAATCGCTACCGATATAATGGTCTCGATGCTCCCTTTGCTATCTATGAGGTCCATCTCGGGTCCTGGCGGCGGGCACCGCAAGAAGGCAGCCGATTTCTCAATTACCGGGAAATGGCTCACTACCTGGCGGATTACGTAAACGAAATGGGTTTTACCCATGTCGAATTGTTGCCAGTGATGGAACACCCTTTTTATGGTTCCTGGGGATACCAGACGGCAGGATACTTTGCGGCCACCAGCAGGTATGGAACTCCTCAGGATTTCATGTACCTGGTGGATCATCTTCATCAAAATGGCATAGGTGTAATACTGGATTGGGTGCCTTCCCATTTTCCCACAGACGAGCATGGACTTGTCTATTTTGACGGCACGCACCTCTATGAACACGCAGACCCGAGGAAAGGATTTCACCCGGAGTGGAATAGCGCCATTTTCAATTGTGGCCGAAACGAGGTGAGAAATTTTCTTATTAGTAGTGCCCTCTTTTGGCTCCATAAATACCATGCAGACGGTCTTCGGGTAGATGCCGTGGCCTCGATGCTCTATCTGGACTATGCAAGAGAGGAGGGCGGATGGATACCAAACCAGTATGGAGGAAAAGAGAACCTGGAGGCGATAAATTTCATAAGGAGATTTAACGAGGCTGTGTACGAAAAATATCCTGATGTTCAGACTATAGCGGAAGAGTCAACGGCCTGGCCTATGGTTTCAAGGCCGGCGTACGTTGGGGGTCTCGGATTTGGCATGAAGTGGAACATGGGCTGGATGCACGATACGCTGGATTATTTTTCAACGGACCCGGTCTTCCGAAAATACCATCACAATCAACTCACCTTCAGTATATGGTATGCTTTTTCAGAGAACTTCGTCCTCCCCCTTTCTCATGATGAGGTGGTTCATGGCAAAGGGGCGCTCGTCGGAAAGATGCCGGGAGACGAGTGGCAGAGGTCTGCAAACCTCAGACTACTGTTTGGATATATGTACAGCCACCCGGGAAAGAAGCTACTCTTTATGGGCGATGAATTTGGACAGTGCAGAGAGTGGGTTCACGAAGAGAGCTTAGAATGGCACGTTCTTCAATATCCCCCACATTACGGGGTACAAAGGTGGGTGAGAGATTTGAACCACTTCTATCGGGCTGAGCCTGCGATGCATAAGTCGGATTTTAGCATAGAGGGCTTTGAATGGATAGATTTCCATGACTGGGAGCAGAGCATTATAAGCTACGTGAGAAGGTGCAAGAATACAGATGATTTAGTCCTTGTGGTCTGTAACCTTACTCCGGTTGCCAGGCACAAGTACAGGGTGGGAGTTCCCCGGGGTGGATTCTGGAAAGAGGTTTTAAACAGCGATGCCAAAGTATACTGGGGAAGCGGTTATGGAAACCTTGGACGGGTTGAAGCCGCCCCGGTTCCGGCGCACGGAAGACCGCATTCACTGTCTCTTACACTGCCCCCACTGGGCATCCTCTTCTTTAAGAGTGAGGAAAAGAAAGGGTGAAAGTCGGGGCACAATACCTGGGAGGTGGACGTTGTGAATTTGTTGTCTGGTCCCCGTTGCTCAAAGAAGTGGCGTTGAAGACGGTCTCTCCAGAGGAGCGTCTCATTCCGATGGATAGGGATGCGAATGGGTACTGGAGGACATATGTTGAGAACGTGTTTCCCGGGAGCTTTTACTTTTATAGACTTGAGGATGGACGTGACCGGCCTGATCCTGCGTCCTACTTTCAGCCTGAAGGCGTACATGGGCCCTCTCAGATAGTTGATCATGGTTCATTTAATTGGGAGGACGGGACTTGGAGCGGAATAGATTTTTCGCAGATGATAATCTATGAGATTCACGTGGGAACTTTTACCCCTGAGGGCACCTTCGAAGCGATAATCCCCCGCCTGGATGAATTAAAAGCTCTTGGAGTTAACGCTGTAGAGATAATGCCCGTTGCCCAGTTTCCCGGTGAGAGAAACTGGGGATATGACGGGGCATATCCTTTTGCCGTGCAAAACTCCTATGGCGGACCGGTTGGTCTTAAGAGACTGGTTAACGAATGCCACAAGAAGGGGGTAGCAGTCATACTCGATGTTGTCTGCAATCACCTCGGTCCAGAGGGCAACTGCCTTCGGGATTACGGGCCATACTTTACTGACAAATACAAAACACCTTGGGGGCAAGCCATAAATTGTGACGGGGCTCATAGCGACGCTGTCAGGGATTTTTTTATAGAAAATGTCCTCTATTGGTTCCGTATTTACCATTTTGATGCCTTACGCCTGGATGCCATCCACGGTATATTCGATGCCAGTGCCAAACCCTTTCTTCAGGAGCTTGCAGAAAGGGCTGAGGAGTTTTCAGGGCGGGAAAGGAAACGGGTTTATTTAGTAGCTGAAAGTGATTCAAACGATTCAAAAACAGTAAGGCCTAGGGGAGTAGGCGGCTATGGTCTCGATGCTCAGTGGTGCGATGATTTCCACCACGCCCTGCATGTTCTTCTTACAGGCGAAGACCAGGGATATTACGTTGACTTTGGCCGCATCGAGCATCTTGTGAAGTCCATAAGGGAAGGGTTTGTCTATTCCGGCCAGTATTCCCGGTATAGAAAACGAAGGCACGGAAATTCTACGAAGGATATACCGGCAGAACATTTCGTCGTTTTTTCACAGAATCATGACCAGACAGGGAATAGAATGCTCGGGGAGAGATTATCCTCCCTTGTCCCCTTTGAAGCGCTTAAACTCGCTGCTGGTGCTGTCCTGCTTTCTCCATACGTGCCGCTTCTCTTTATGGGTGAGGAATATGGTGAAGATGCTCCGTTTTTATACTTTGTCAGCCATTCTGATCTCCATCTGATCGAAGCTGTGAAGGGAGGGAGAAAAGAAGAGTCCAGGGCCTTTGGCTGGAGGGGTGACCTGCCTGACCCCCAGCGCAAAAAGACATTTCTTAGATCAAAAATAGAGTGGGGAAAAAGAGATAAAGGAAAGAACAGGGCTTTGCTCGATTTTTACAAAAACCTGATAAGGCTGAGGAAGGAGACCCCGGCGCTTTCGGAACTGGATAAAGAGGCCCTTGACGTCTGGGGAATTGAGGGCAAAAAGGTTCTGTTTATGAGAAGATGGAAAAATGGTGACAGAAATCACGTATTCTGCAGCTTCAATTTCAATGAAGCCGATCTTGTGCTTACAGCTTTCTTGCCCGAAGGACGATGGCAAAAGGTGCTGGACTCTTCTGACAGGGCCTGGCATGGCCCGGGTACCCTTCTTCCGGAAAGAATAACACCGGGTGAAGAGATGACCTTGCGAGGGCATAGCCTGGCCATATGGACCAGGGAATGAACCTTTTAGAGGAGCCTTTGATACCGTTTCAAAGATGACAATTCCATTATCTACCTATAGACTGCAGTTCAACCCCGCCTTTGGATTTAAAGAGGCGAAGGAGATTGTAGGGTACCTTCATGAGCTCGGGATTTCTGATGTTTATATCTCCCCTATCTTTAAGGCAAGGAAGGGGAGTTTACACTGCTACGACGTGGTCGACCCAAATCGGCTAAACCCTGAAATGGGAAGCGAGGAGGACTTCGAGGAACTCATCGGTGCAGTAAAAACCCGAGACATGGGATGGCTTCAGGATGTAGTTCCGAACCACATGGCCTTTGATGGCGAGAACAAAATGCTTATGGATGTCCTGGAAAACGGCCGGAGCTCGGAGTACTTTGACTTTTTCGATGTAGAGTGGGCTCATCCGTACGAAAGCATGAGAGGAAGGGTTCTGGCACCCTTTTTAGGACAACTTTATGGGCAGTCCTTGGAGGAAGAAAAAATTAGACTGCAGTATGGCAGGGACGGATTCAGCATCCACTATTATGACTTGAAGCTGCCGCTTAAGGTAGAATCATACGTGAACATAATTACCCATAGACTGAACACATTAAAAAAGAAGCTAGATGTTGAACATCCTGATTCTATAAAATTTCTAGGTATTCTCTACTCCTTAAAAAATTTGCCTTCATCCAGAGAAGAGATTGCCGAAAGATACAACCAGATTCAATTTATAAAGAGAATGCTCTGGGAGCTTTACGTAAAAAATCCGGACGTAGGTCGGTTTATCGATGAAAACATAGAAATCTTTAACGGTAGAAAGGGGGACACGGAGAGTTTCAACCTGCTCGATGGCCTGCTGTCCGAACAGCTGTTCAGATTATCCTTCTGGAAAGTGGCCACCGAGGAGATAAACTATAGGCGGTTTTTCAATATCAATGGTTTAATTTCTTTGCGTACGGAGGATGAAAATGTCTTAAACCAAACCCATGCGCTCATAATGAGCCTCTTGAAAGATGGAAAAATTTCTGGTCTGAGAATAGATCACATAGATGGTCTCTATGACCCGACAGGTTATTTGAGAAGATTAAGGCAAAGGGCGGGCGAAGCATACATAGTGGTGGAGAAAATACTGGGCGTTGGAGAAGAACTACCATCTGTCTGGCCTGTTCAGGGTACAACCGGTTATGACTTTATGAACTGCGTAAATGGAATTTTTTGTAGAAGAAAGAATCGCCGGGCATTCAACAAAATATACTCCGAGTTTACCGGTTTTAAGACCGCATATGATAATCTTGTCTGCGAGAAAAAGAGACTCATAATAGGAAAAGAGATGGCCGGGGATGTTGACAACCTTGCCCATCTTATGAAGAAGGCCTCCAGCAGATACAGACATGGGAGCGACATGACGCTTTATGGTCTCAAAAGGGCCCTGGTGGATGTTCTGGCGCTCTTTCCAGTCTATCGGACGTACATTAGTAACGAGGTTTTCAGCAAGGCGGATCAGCTATATATCAAAGAGGCCGTGGCCAAGGCCAAGCAAAGGAATCCTGGACTACTCTACGAGCTGAATTTCATCGAAAAATTTCTCCTCCTGGAATTTGAGGAATATCTGACTGGTGAGGAGAAACAGGAGTGGGTTAATTTTGTTATGAAATTTCAGCAGCTCACCGGGCCGTTGATGGCCAAGGGATTTGAAGACACAATCCTTTATGTGTATAACAGGCTCCTTTCGCTCAATGAGGTTGGCGGAAGTCCGGATAGGTTTGGTATTCCTGTAAGGGAATTTCATGGTTTCAATAATAAAAAGGCGAATTCCTGGCCGTATTCAATGAACACTACGTCAACACATGACACAAAAAGAGGTGAAGATGTCCGGGCAAGAATAAATGTGCTATCTGAGATACCGAAAGAATGGGGAGCTAACATTAAGAAGTGGACTAAGATAAACAAAAGAAAAAAACGGCTTTCAGGCGGCATGTATGTTCCAGACAGGAACGACGAGTATTTTCTTTATCAAACACTTATCGGGGCTTATCCCTTTAACGGGGCAGAGTATCCAGGCTTTGTGGAAAGGATAAAGAAGTACTTGATAAAAGCCGTGAGGGAGGCCAAGATTCATACCGCGTGGCTGAAACCGGACACGGAATACGAAGAGGCGTTCCTCTCTTTTGTTGAAGAAATTTTGACCCCTTCGGAGGAAAATGAATTTCTGAGAGAATTCCTGCCCTTTCAAAAGAAGGTGGCCAACTATGGAATATTTAACTCCCTTTCTCAGACCCTTATAAAGATAACTTCGCCCGGACTGCCGGATTTTTACCAGGGAACGGAATTATGGGATTTTAATCTCGTAGACCCTGACAACCGCCGCCCGGTAGACTTTGAGAAGAGGAAAGATTTTCTACGTGAAATAAAGGAAAGAGAGGACAGTGACCTACTGGGGTTGATAAATGAAATTTTCTCGACTAAAGAAGATGGTCGGATTAAGCTCTTTTTGATACGCCGGGCGCTTGAGGCAAGAAGGGAGAAACTCGACGTATTTCAGAAAGGATCTTATGTTCCCCTGGAGGTAGGCGGAAGTTTTAAAGATCATGTCATAGCCTACGCAAGGAAACTGCATGCTACAGAGAGTCTGTCTCCACGCACCAGGGCGAAGGCGGACAATAATTCCTGGGTAATAGCCGTAGCCCCAAGGTTTCTTACCAATCTGGTAAGAGAAGACGAATACCCGGTTGGCAGGCAAGTGTGGCAGGATACACATATCATTCTTCCTGAGCATGCTCCTGCTGCATGGAAAGATGCCATAACGGCGCAGTTAATCAGCAGCGGAAAAATACTGTTTACGCGGGATGTACTAAGACACTTCCCCGTGGCACTGCTTATGAGTGAGCACGCAGCGTGAAGAAGCGCGGAAGCGGAATTCTACTTCATATCAGTTCTCTCCCTTCATCTTACGGCATAGGAGATTTGGGCCCATGGGCTTACAAGTTTACGGATTTTCTCGCGGAAACCAGCCAAGGCTACTGGCAGGTACTCCCCCTGAAATCGACCAGCCTCGCCCGCGGTAATTCCCCTTATAGCAGTTTTTCCGCCTATGCGGGAAACACTCTCCTTATCAGCCCCGAGCTTCTAGTGGAAGGCGGTCTTCTTTCGAAATCGGATATCAAAGATGTTCCTGCCTTTCCGCAGGGGAAAGTTGATTATGGATCCGTGACCGGGTACAAGACGAGGCTCTTTCGCAAGGCCTATAAGAACTTCAAAGAGAGAAAGAACAAAGATCATGGGTTTGAGCAGTTTTGTGATGAGAATAACTGCTGGCTCGACGATTACGCCCTGTTTGTGGCCCTAAAGGAACACTTTAAGGGTACTGTCTGGAGCGAATGGCCGAGGGATATAAGGGACAGGAAGGAAGAAGTAATCGGAGAGCTAAAAGAAAAACTCAGCAACAAAATCGAGACGGAAAAGTTTCTTCAGTATATCTTTTATGACCAGTGGTTTTCCCTGAAGGAATACTGCAAGAGCAAGGACGTCCAGATAATAGGAGATATTCCTATCTATGTGGACTACGACAGTGTGGATGTCTGGACAGATCCTTACCTGTTCAAGTTAAACAAAGATAAGAAGCCAACTTTTATTGCAGGGGTGCCACCGGACTACTTTAGCAGCACCGGTCAACTCTGGCAGAACCCGGTTTATAGGTGGGATGTCTTAAAGAAAACGAGATACTCCTGGTGGATAAAGCTTATAGAACACAATTTACGACTTTATAATCTAGCCAGGCTGGATCACTTCAGGGGTCTGGTCGCTTACTGGGAAGTCCCGGCCGGTGAGAACACGGCGATCAATGGAAGATGGATAAAAGCACCGGTTCGGGATTTCCTTAACAGGCTTTTGAAGCATTTCCCATACCTTCCCATTATTGCTGAAGACCTGGGGCTTATAACCCCGGATGTGAGAGAAATTGTTAATCTCTATGGATTCCCCGGGATGAAGGTACTTCTTTTTGCCTTTGGCGGAGATATGGCTACCAATCCTTACGCCCCGCACAACCACGTTAAAAATTGTGTGGTATACACCGGGACGCATGACAATAACACGGCCAAAGGATGGTTCAGAAAAGAGTCTGGCCCGGGAGACAAGGAGAGACTTTGTGCCTACCTGGGAAGGGAGGTTACGGAGGATACTATTCACCGGGAGCTCGTAAGGATGGCCATGATGTCCGTGGCCGATTTGGTTATCATCCCCATGCAGGATATCCTTGGCCTCGGGGAGGAAGCCAGAATGAATACCCCAGCCACGGCCGAGGGTAATTGGGAATGGAGGCTTTTATCGGAACAACTGACCCCGGAACTGATCACGAGGCTCCGGGAAATTACCCGAATTTACGGGAGGGCTTGATCGCCTGCGCACTTGTCATTTTTGGTTGAGTCCATACCTATGCGATTTAATCATTGTTAAGACGATACAGGATCGAGAGTTTCATATAGAAGTGATAGGTTTCAACGACGCCCCGCCCCCGGCTCCAATTACTTGTATTCCCTAAAACTTAGCACCAATTCTTTAAAGCTCTTTGGCTGATACTTATTAAAACTTTCTTCATCCACAAAAATATAATCATATCGGGTAGCAGATTGAGCCTTGTTAATATCAATACACCACTGTTTTAACCTTTCCATTTTCAAAGGCACATCAAGGTCTTCCAGACCTTTGGTTTCAATAATAAAGACTTCTTTCTCCGATTTCTTGACAATAAAATCCGGATAATAGTTGGATATATCGCTGTTGGCATTGACGTAATCAATCTTGAAGTGAATCGCCAGATAGTTTTTCACATAAGAAAATGATATCGTCACCACGCCTTCACTTTTTTACGCAGTTCATGCACCAGAGGCGGCAACAGCTTTTCATGGCTGGACGCCCGGAGGGCTTCATCTGCGGGAAACCATCGGATGTCCGGGTTGAGGATCGCATGGGGCGATTGAGGGAAATCAGGATCCGTGTTTTTTTCCGTAAAAGAAACAAGATTATCAAGATCGCTTTTTATGATGGATTTAACAATCTCTATATCCATCTTCTGATACTGATGAATGACGATATTTCGAAAGTGGACCATTTTCTTTAATTTCTCTGTAAGAGCGCTGTCGATGACGGATTTCTTCCGCAGGAGATCAAAACTCTCGGTGCTGGAAGTTGGAATTCCCATATGCAGCGCTGGATGCTTTGTATTTTATTAATCACAATGTCGTTCATACATCAAAAGCCCTCCTGGTCTCAAAGAATGACTGTAAAATATCCCTGCGTTCCTCGCTTAATTTCTGGTAATAAGAAAGGACGAGCATTTCGAATTCATCGGTGGCATATTCATCAGCACGATAAATCCGGCGATCGGCAGCGATAACTTCCTTCTGTAGGACAGTGGAAACCTCGCGTAAATTGATCAAATCCACATCCTTATTCAACAAAGATTCCAGTTCAAAACGCAAGTCTTTCATCATCAGAGGACCTGCCTCTTTTGCCTTTTTCCATGGCAAAAGCAGCGCAATATCGACATCGCTGTCCGGCCATTCCTCATCCGTGCCGTATGTGCCGAAAAGATAAATGGCCTGTAAATCGGGATAATATTTAAGAGAGGTCTTAATAATGACATCCCTTGCGTTCATACCGTCACCTCAATAATCTTCATTGCCGGAAATAGGGTGAATTCACCCGTCCATATGAATCACGTGCCTGTATATATAGTGAAAGCAAAAAATAAGTTTATATACCC
>CAYSYZ010000012.1:0-4577 GCA_964435205.1 uncultured Desulfovibrionales bacterium | reverse complement strand
GGATGGAGGGGAGGGTGAATATGTAAATTTATTTAGTGCCTTTACTATAACAATGTCCCCTTAATCCTTTCCCTCGTCAGCTTTGAGAACTCCAATATCTCTTTGATGGATGCGCCACGGTCTCTCATAGAGTAAAAAGTTGTATCACCGAGAATGGCATACTTCCATTCAGATTCCATTCTGTCCCCCGGCTTAAGCTCGTTTATCTTCCGCAGCCTGTCCAGTGCCCCGAGCTCTTTCTGTTTCACGTTCGGGTCCTGGACATCCTTTTGTGCCTTCGTCTCCACAAGGTACATGTCCGGGCCAGTCTTTACAATAAAGTCAGGATAATATGAAGACAGCATTCCGTCTGTGCGGATATAGTTAAAATGGGCAAAATGGTGCTGGCTTTCGTTTATCTTCAGGAAGCTGTCCACGCCGGAATCGCTGTCGCAATACAGGATGAAGTTTTTCTCCAGTTCTCCCTTATTTGAAGGGTACGGCAGCCGTTCGTAGATAGTCTTGGTCACGGGAAGGGAGAAGTTTTCCCGCATCTTCAATTCTTCAACTTCTGAGAAATACTTTTTGACCACAACGGCCTCTTCGACTTGAATATTGTTTTGCATGTCGTAAATCGTCTGGCTTACCTCTTTAATTATATGCTCCGTTATGCCAGCCTTGGATAAAAGGAGGACTCTCCAGTTGTTGTCAACAAAGGGATCAAATGGTTGATTGAAAAGGCGGGTTCTTATGAATTCATCAATTATCCTCACCAGCGCTACATTATTTATCTGCATGACGGGATAGTCTTTTGTGGTTCTCTGGCTTACTTTGACAAGGGAACTGGTAACAACCTTAACTATCTTTGCCAGAAACTCGTTGTAGCTTTTTGCGGTAAATAGGTCTGCAGTTACTTTGTAATCCCCGAATCGTGTCTTTACAGTTACCTCTTCCGAAAAAAAGGCCTCGCCATTCTTTGGGGCCATCTTTTTAAGTTGCTCCAGAGTGTACCAATCGAATTCTGCAAAATAGGCTGCCGAAGGATCCAACACCTGAAGTATCTCTTCTTTGTCCTGCATGATAATAGGCCAGTAAAGATCATAATCCTTATAATTCTCCTTCAGTCCTACTCTGATAATATCACCGAGCACACTCTCACGACTGCCTGGCAATTCGTGAGATTCACCAATGAGTCCTTCCCCAACTAAGTCATCATAGAACTCAATAAATGCGGGGTGTTCAACGATACTCAGGATATCGAGGTAGTTGGAAGGCTCCTGCTTTTTCTGCAAGAGCCTGACCCTGTTTTCATTCTTGATGTCCTGATAATCCGGCTCCCGCCACATGAGGCGCAGACCTCGCCCTATAATCTGCTCCAGGAGAATAGGCGCCTGGGTTGAGCGCAGGGGGACGATCACACAAATATTGCTCACATCAAATCCCTCCCGCAGCATCAGCACCGAGACCACTACCTTCGGCCTTTCATGCTTGTCCATGTTGAAGAGGCGCTGTTTTACATCCTGCCACTCCTTTGGCGGTATGGAGCCTTTACGGTCAGAGTCTATCCGGACAACATCATCAGGACTCAACCCCTCGCTGTCGATCAGAAAATCCACAACATGGGGGGACACCTTAGTGTCTTCGCATATAACCAGCATCTTGGGATATTTGTCAGATATACCGACCTTGTCTTTTGTCAGATCAACAAACTGCTGCTCAAGTATCTTCGATTTCTGGAGTCCGGCCCTGAGCATAAGCTTCTGACCATCAGAAAGACCTACCACCTTGTTCCCGTCACGCACGGCCTTGAAGTCCAGCTCCATGGTTGCAATTTCCTTGCGCTTATCAAGGGCGATGGTCTTGACCAGGCCCTTGTGGATGGCGGTCTTAAGGTCAAAATCAACTATAATGTGCGGGAAATAGTGCTTGGTCCTCTTCTGTCCGCTTCCTGTCACATCATAAGGAGTTGCAGAAAAATCTATCTGCACAAAACGGCTTTTCTTGCCCTCGGCAAGCCTGTTCAGCGACTTCTGCCACTCTACATCTGATACAATCCCCGCCTTCTTGGTTTCATGTATATGGTGGGCCTCGTCGTTGAAGACCACCAGATTATCAAGTCCAGCCAGATATTCTATTTCTCCACCGCTCAGGTATTGATTATCAAGTGCCTCCAGAGAATGACCGGCTGAAGTCCCGGGAGTGACAGGGAGTAGTTCCCTGACAGCCGCTGAAGGGTTCTCCAATGGAGAGACATCAATATCCTCTCCCTCATCTTCCCCTGCCAGAAGGTGCCAGTTGGTGATGGCGATCATCCCGTCACCAGTCACCTTCCGGCCTATCTCATCCTTCTTGACCACATTGGTCTGTATGAATCCAAACAGTATTTCCTTGTAAGCAGGCGGGATGAAAAGCGTCTCATACCTCTTAAAGTCGGAGGTATAAAAGTTTCTTTCCCCGCTCTGCTCTTCCTTGCCGAGATAGGCATCCAAAAGACGTTCGTATACGATGAGTCCGGGGGCAACGATCAGGAAGCGTTTGGAGTAACGCCCACCCGGAGTATCTTCAAACCTCGCATTCAGATACTGCCAGATAAGAAGGGCGTTCAAGACCCACGTCTTCCCCGTTCCTGTGGCCATTTTAAGGCAGTATTTGGGATGGCTGAAGCTGTCCCTATTCAGATATGCGATATCCATCTCTGCGGTAATTTCATCATTTACAGCGGTGTACATATCAAATACGGAGTCGGTCTTCAGGATTTCGTGGAGATAGATGGTATTCAGGATCGCCTCTCTCTGCCCAGCGTGGAAGTTTGTACTCCTCGCATCGCAAAAGGAATCATCAAACCAGAACCTGAGCAGGTCCTGAGTTACAGGCGTTGTCTTTGCCAGGAAGCTGCCGCTTTCCCATTCCTCGTTGACTATAGAGGTCAACTCCCTGGCAAATTTTAAAGGGACATCCCGTGTCCCTGTATTGAGGGCGACTGTCATTATCTGCCCACCATCGCAACGGTTTCTTGTGTAGAAAATAGCGATGCAGTAGTATCCGGCTTGTTGCTTTTTATATAATTTGTCATAGTGCCATCTTTAATGTGGTAGTCTTTATTGTTTGCTTTGCAAAATCCAATTACCTGACGGCTTAAATGATTGTAAAACCCCTTTTGATCCAGATACTGTGAAACCTGCGCATTATAGTTGAGTTTGCCAAAAATTATCTTATCCACGAACGCAATGGACTCCAAAATCTTTTTAAAATTCTGGTCTATGATATTTGGCGTTGGATAAGGCTCTATACTTACCCATGTTTTCAAGCCCTTTTTGTGCAACCGGTAGAGACTGTCAATCCTTTCCTTATATGGTGCAGAGAATGGCTCATACTGCTTTCTGTAGTCCTCGTTAAGGGAAATTAGCGTAATTCCAAATTCATTTGACTTGCTCAATTCCTCAAGCTCATGCGGTAAGATGCCCTTTGTCAGGGCAGTGCATTTAATGCCCGCGTTGTTCAGCATCCTGATAAGCTTAATGCTTAAATCTGCTATTTCTTGATAGCCGTACATGAAGGCATCAGTGCTGAAGCACAGATGTACAAATTTGATCTTATCTTTGTGTCTCGGAATTTCCTTTTGCAGCAGTTCAACTGCATTTGAAACAATTTTCGGCTTAATCCATTCTTCATAATTTTTAACCCTGCCGAATCTCTTCGCCATAAGCATCGCGTAACACGGATACATGCAACCATGCGAACAGCCTTCAACGTGGTTAATCGTATAGTCGCCATATTCAACGCCCGTTTTGTAAAGGAGCGACTTCCTCTCGATATGATCCATGACTAATCTCCTTGAAAAGAAATTACATCGTTAAGTTCGATGCTTTTTCTTTTTCTGCCCCCTGGCGTTAATTCGGGATACCGTATTATGTTTATTTCTTTCGCTTCCATATCTTTCAACGCATCTCGAATACTACTTTCCAGAAAGGGTACCTCATCAATATTTTCCGTCAATATCACATCATAACTTTTCTTTTGTCCTTTGTATTTCTCAAGAAAGAACTTCTTTATGTCATTGGCCTTTAAATCTTTACGATCAAATAAATCTATGCATCTATGCTTTGGTCCAGAGAACTCAACTTTGCCGTAATTGAATTTAGCAAAGGCTGACTTCATAATCGAACACCCTTTGAGATGGTTGGTCAGGTGAAACAAGTAATAGTAGGTTCTATCTCTATTCGAAAAGCTCAGTCGGTATGGAAAAGCAAATTCGGCAATTCCTTTGAGTTGTGTCCGATATAAATTAACGATTCCTTGTTCTCTTTCTGCGCCGCTCAGATTTCTTAAGGACTTCCAGTCTTCGCATCCAAACAGATCATTGAGAGTGCTTTCCAACTCGTCGATCAAAAAACGAGTTATTTGGGTAAACATGAAGTTCAACAATATCTCTGACTTGGGAGTCGACATAATCCTTTTGAGGGTTTGAAATTTTATTTTGAAACCGAAGGGGTCAATGAAAAAGAATGTTGGCTTCAGATTGCCTGGAGCCTTATCAAGGATTGCGTTTATAGCTGCATCAAAGTCCCCTTCAATAATTATTGGCTTTGCTTTAAGGC
>CAYSYZ010000011.1:26914-28150 GCA_964435205.1 uncultured Desulfovibrionales bacterium | reverse complement strand
CTTTAATAGGTTGTGCTAAATGATGCCACAAATCCAGAGAAGGAGTCCTCTATGCTAAAAAGGTCAGGCTACAGCATTCTGGTTATTATACTGTGTACTATGCTCGTGTCCTGCACTAAGGAACAGCCAAAAGAGCCAGAAAAAGCAATTGTGGCTGAGGAAACCACCCCAGTCGATACCTCGCCGGTTGTGGCCGAAATAGGAGACGAAAAAATCACTCTGTCCCAGCTTGATCGCGCTGTCAAACGTCTGCCCTTGCCGTATCAGGAACGATTCAAGACTGAAGAAGGGCAGAAGTATGTACTTGACGACCTTATTACTATTGCCCTTCTCAGCCGCGAGGCCCAAAGCCTTAAACTTGACCAGAAACCGGAGATTAAAGAGCAGTTAGAGGGTATAAGGAAAAGGATATTGTCTGCAGAAGTGCTTAAGGCGGAGTTGGCCAAGGAACCTGTTCCCGGGGAAAAGGATGCCAGGCAGTATTATGAATTGAATAGGGCACAGTTTACCAAGCTGGAACAGGTCAAGCTGAGGAAGATTGTCGTTCCCACCATACAGGAGGGGAATGTAATACTAAAGGCCTTGGAAGAGGGGGGTGACTTTGCCCAGCTGGCTAGAGAAAAGTCTATCGATCCTACAAGAGCAAGTGGGGGCTACGTGGGTTGGGTAGGCCGTGATCGGGTAAAACCGGAAACTGTTTTTGACTTGGAAAAGGGAGAATTTAGCGAACTTATCCGTACTGCCAACGGTTATGCTATTATGTTTGTCGAGGACAAAAAACCGGCTACGCTTGTGGACTATAATCTGGTAGAACCTGCTATCATTCGGCGTCTCCGTGCCGAACAAGAGGAGAAAGTGCTTGGCAGTCTTCGTACAAGACTTTTCAAGGAGATGAAGGTTACCATTCATGAGGATAGGCTGAAGCAAGTGTCTCCTCAAGAAGATAAGAAACAATAATCTATCTTATTTTTTCTTTACGGTGAACGTAATCGGGAAGCAAAAGCGGTGAAATGCGTTTTGCTTTCACCCCGGCCTTTTTTAACTCGGTGTGGTATCTTCTCAGATGGTCAAGAGAAAGCCGTTTACTCTTTTTCCGGGTCCTGACGAATTCACTCACTTTTAATCCGCTCCGCCGCCCAAAGACATTGATGTCCAGGAGTGAATTTCCCATGAGTCTATTGTCCCCGTGGACGCCTCCGGTTACTTCTCCTGCGGCAAAGAGTCCTGGGATTCTGG
>CAYSYZ010000011.1:0-26904 GCA_964435205.1 uncultured Desulfovibrionales bacterium | reverse complement strand
GGTCTCCCCCCATTCATTAATTTCTAACCCCCCGTTCTGATAGTGAAGGGTCGGATAAACGAGGATAGGTTCCTTGGAAATGTCTATTCCATATCTTCTAAACTGCAGGTACTTGGCGCTTAATTCCCGCTCGACCGTTCCCTCACCCCACAGCAGATCAATCATAGGACTATCCAGCCATACACCATAGTGTCCGGTCGGGGCAATGATGCCGGCGTTTCTTTCTTGGCATTCGCGAATAATACAGGAGGAGGCGATGTCGCGCGGTTCCAGAGCATGCGCAAATTCGTTGCCGCGCACATTTACAAATTGCGCACCGAGAGTACGCACTTTTTCTGTAATGAGCAATCCAAAGTTCTGTTGTGGAAATACCGTTCCGGTAGGATGATACTGTGCATAACGCATGTTGACTATTGGGGCACCAACTCGATATGCGAGCACCAACCCATCACCGGTCGCTCCATAGTGATTGGTCGTGGGAAAATCCTGTATATGCAGGCGGCCAAAACCGCCCGTAGCGATGACTACGGCCTTCGCCCTGGCTATACTGTATTCCTGGGTTTCAATGTTATAGAGTATGGCGCCGCTTGCGGTTTTTGTATCGTCCATGAGGAGTTCCACCGCCGGCGAAAACTCCGTAACCTGTATTTCCTTCGGGTGATTGCGTATTTCATCCCTCAGGACGCGCATGATCTCAGCGCCGATCATATCGGCCGAAGAGTGCATACGCCGCCGGCAAAGCCCTCCACCCTTGAGTACGAGCATGTTTCCCTGACTGTCCTTATCAAACATCACGCCCAGGCTTTCAAGCCACCGGACGATAAGTGGCGCGTCCATAACCAGGGCCCGTACCAAACGCGGATTATTGGTGAAGTGGCCACCACCCATGGTATCCAGGTAATGATAGTATGGCGAGTCAAAGGGCATGTCTGCTGCTTGTATTCCACCTTCGGCCATAATGGTGTTTGAGTCACCATGACGAAGCTTTGTCGCAAGGATGGCGTGTAGGCCATTCTGCCGGGCGAAGAGGGCGGTTGCGGCGCCAGCGCCACCAGCGCCGAGAATCAGGACGTCAGTTTCGTAGTCAGGCTTCTTTAGACGTTCATCAAAGGCATCCGGATCGACGTGGCCATAAGATTCAAAGAGGTCGGCTACTTCGTTGGCCAGAAATTCTCCCTTGTTTGGACCGACTTTAAGCCTGCGGCGCCCACCTGGCTTGTAATCGGGGTGATGAGACCTGAGCAATTTTTCTCCTTGCTTCTGGGTAAGCTTGGGGAAATGTTTATTGGCCTTAACCCGGGCGACGCGTTCAGGACGCGTCTGCTCTACGACCTTGACCATATCCTTCAGTGCTGGGGGATATCCGATAGCCTGGCCCTCTACCATTTTGTGATCTCCTGCCTTTTATCCTTATATTTCCGAGTCGCAACAGCCCGTTAGTCTAAAACCAGATATTGAGTTTCTGCAGGCTGCCAGTCAGGATCTTCATAGGGCTCCGGTTCCCATTCGCGCTGATAGTAACGGCACTCGAGTTCATCTTTGCTCAGGGACATGATCTCTTCCATCATCCGGTCAAATTTTCCTTCGTTTATCTGAGTAATCCGTTTTTGCAGGTGCTTTGCCTGCGGCTGGATGAAGCGGGCGTAGAGCCGACGAGCCAGCATGGCCATGTTGGGTTGCTGCAGTTCTGCGGGACACCTGAGAGAACATATGCCGCACATAGTGCAACTATGAGAAAGGCGAGCGCATTCAGCAATATTGCCCCTGAGGAGGGCCTGCACGTAATCCATTACCCTGATCCCCATGGGGCAGGCTTTGCTGCAGGTATTGCATGCCAGACACCGGTAGAGATCCGGATAAATGCTGCCGATGCTGCTAACATCCGGAGCGATTTTTTCGATATCATAGACGGCCTTGTTCACCGGGACAAACGGTATCTGTACCAGGTACATATCAGGTGTAACCACGGTCTGGCAGGCTAACCCGAACTTGAGGCCATGTTCTCCGACCAGACGATAGACGGTAGCGCAGGCCCCGCAGATACCTCCGCGGCACCCACAGCCCCGGATATGCCGGTAGCCTGCATATTCCATAGCGGTGAGGATGGTCAAGGTCTCAGGCACTGCATACTTTTTACCCATTATGAATATCGGGATCATCCTTGTCTCCGGAGGCTTTTTACCAGCGGCTCTTCTTTTGGCCTTATCGACCATGATTCTACCTTGCTCCCTTTTCTCGCAGCTTCTGGCCGTAATTGTAGCCAATTTCAAATGCGCGGAGATTAAACTCTTCTGTTCCTTTGGGGATAGAACCCTTTAATGCCTTATGCATGGCCTTTAAACTGATGTACGGGACCAGAGCGGCGAAAAAGCCGAGCATAATGATATTAGCGGCTACTTTGCGCCCCAGTTCTTCCGCCAGTCGCGTTGCTGGTATGGCCTGTACCTTGACGGAATCAGGTAGGTCCTTGACTTTCACCAGGTCTTCATCAATGATCACGGTGCTACCTGGTGTGATTTCCTTGTAGTATTTATTGTACGCTCCCTGGGCCATAACAATCATTAGGTCCGCTTTGGTGACATAGGGCATATGAATTTCTTCGGAGGCAATGATAATACTGGAACTTGACGCCCCGCCACGTGCTTCGGGGCTGTATTCCTGTGTATAGACTGCCTGATTCTGGTCAAAAACGGCAGCTGCCCGCCCGATAATAAGGCCGCAGAGGCCTATACCCTGTCCGCCCAGACCGGCCAGCTTAACCTGTATGGGTCGCTGGATGGTCGTTTTTTCAGAAGGAACTTGCGGCGCCCTGGCTGCTGCCGGTTTCGCAGGTTCTTCCTCTTCTTCCGGTATGCGGCCGTCCCCACGGAAATCGTACACCTTGACTTTGGCCGACATGGTCTGTTTGATGGCCATAAGGTACGAGGGCCTTTCTATGTCCAGGAACTTACCACACAGGATTGGGGAATCCAGCTCTATATCTGCCTTGGAGGTGTCAGGGTAGGCTTCAATTACTGCCTGTTCCAGATAGCGCTGCAGGAGCGCCAGATCTCGCAACTTGTTCCGCCGTCCGAACTGTGTAGGACAAGGAGCGACTACTTCTAAGAAGGAAAATCCCTCCTTTTTCAGCATCTCGCTCATGGCGGTCTTCATATAATGAGGGTGGGCAGATGTCCAGCGGGCTACATACGATGCACCGCAGGCGGCAAGCAGGTGGACGAGGTTAAAGGGTTTTTCTATGTTGCCGTAGGTTGTCGTTGTAGTGCGAGCGTAATGCGGTGTGGTTGGCCCGCCCTGTCCGCCCGTCATGCCGTAATTAAAATTATTAATACAGATCACCTTAAGGTCTACGTTGCGGCGAGCGGCGTGAATGAGATGGTTGCCGCCAATCGCTGCGAGGTCGCCGTCTCCGCTGAAAACAATAACGGTGAGGTCAGGGTTGGCCAGCTTGAGTCCGGTGGCGTATGGTATGGCGCGGCCATGAGTGGTATGGAAGCCGTCCAGATTGAGATAGCCGGCGGCACGGCCTGTGCAGCCGATACCGGAAACGATAGCTACTTTTTTAAGGTCCAGATCGGAACATCCGAGGACCTCAACCAGGGCCGACAGTACCGATCCCAGGCCACAGCCGGGGCACCAGATATGGGGCATCCTCTCTTTACGAAGTAGTACATCTTTAGGATGTTCTAATTTTTGTGGTTCAGTCATGATGCTATCTCCTCAATGACGTCGAGGACTATTTGGGGATCATGGACGGTTCCACCGCCATGCCCCACGAGCCGCGTTATGCATTTTCCGGCGGCACAGCGCTCCACCTCCAGGGCAATCTGCCCGTAGTTGATCTCTACGGTGATAAAGGCCTTGATGTGTTCGGCTAGTTCCCCCACGCGTTTTTCAGGAAAAGGCCAGATAACCTCCAGCCTGAGCAGGCCAACCTTGAGACCTTTCTCACGAGCCATCTGTTGTACGGCGCGGCATATACGGGCCGAGATACCGTAAGAGACAAGGATAATGTCTGCCTTTTCCAAATTAACTTCTTCCCAGGATTCAATCTTATCTGAGTTCAGGCGGATCTTGTTTACGAGCCGTGATACTAGCTTCTCCTGTGTTTTCCAATCAATGGCCGGGTAGCCGCGTTCATCGTGAGTTAGACCGGTAACGTGAACGGCATATCCCTGTCCGGCGATCGGCATTTCGGGGACGAGATCCTTTTTGGGCTTAAAGGCTTTAAACTTGCCGGGAGGCTGATTCGGGCCGCGCCTTTGCACACGTTTTATGTCCTTTTTTTCGGGGATGACTACGCGCTCACGCATATGCCCTACCACTTCGTCCATGAGCAACATTACCGGCACCCGCCAGGTCTCAGCCAGGTTGAAGCCCTTTATGGTATAGTCGAATGCCTCCTGCGGTGAGCAGGGAGAGAGAGCTATTATTTCGTAGTCACCGTGGCCTCCCCATCTGGCCTGCATTACGTCAGCCTGCCCAACCAGCGTGGGCAGACCGGTTGATGGGGCTCCGCGCATGACGTTTACCACGACACACGGCGTTTCCGTCATGACGCCGAGGCCGATATTCTCCAGCATAAGGCTGATGCCTGGCCCTGAGGTGGCCGTCATGCTTTTGGCCCCGCCCCAGGAGGCCCCCAGTATGGCGGCCATTGAAGCTATCTCATCTTCCATCTGGACATAGATTCCGCCTACCTGGGGGAGGCGAATAGACATTCGTTCGGCTATTTCACTGGACGGTGTGATAGGATAACCGGCAAAGAACCGGCAGCCAGCAGCCAGTGCCCCGGCGGCGCAGGCCTCATTCCCGGTCAAAAAATAAGTTCCGGTAAGTACATCCTTCCCCATTTTATTTGTGCTCCTTTATATCGGTTACATAAATGGCAAAATCCGGACACACTTCTTCGCAGAAACGGCAGGAGATACAGAACACTTCTTCAGTCTCTTCGATAACCGGGTAACGATAGCCCTTGAAATTGTAGTCTTTTGACCACGCCAGGACTTTGCTGGGGCAGTATTCCAGACACAGGCCGCAGCCCTTACAGCGTTCAGAAAGGACGTGCACGTTGGCGCGCGGTACCCGGTATTGGTCCAGATTAAAGGGCTTGCGTTTTACAGGTGCCATCAGACAAGTTCCTTCAGCTGGGTCAATATCTGTTTGGCAGAGAAACCCTTATGGGTTATGGCTCCGGAGAGGCAGCTTGCTGCGCACAAGCCACAACCTTTACAAACGAGTGGATTGATGCTGGCCACCACAGACGCTGTCCGGTCCGATTTGGCCATCTTGGCGGCGCCGAAAGGACAGATAGCAGCACAGAGCCCACAGCTGCGACAGAGTTCTTCTTGCACTTTGCATATCGTTGGCTCAAGGCTTATAAAGTCCTTTGCCAAAAGACATAGTGCCTTGCCGGCTGCGCCGCTGGCCTGGGCAGTGGTGTCAGTGATGTCCTTGGGAAACTGGGCTGCTCCGGCCAAGAATATGCCATCGGTGTCGCTTTCCAGTGGCCTCAGTTTGGGATGTGCTTCGTTGAAGAAACCGCTTTGATCCGTGGTTATGTGTAATGCCTGGGCCAATTTCTGGCTGCCGGCAGAGGGAACAATGGCCATGGCCAGCACCACTAAATCAGCCTCAATCTCTACCTGCCGACCGGACAGGGTGTCTGCGCCCCAGACTACCAATTTATTCCCCGATTTAGAAATCTTTGAGACCCTGCCCCGCAGGTAAAGGATTTTTCCTTCACCCATGACTTTTTGTACAAATTCTTCATGGTTCTTCCCGGCGGCGCGAATATCAATATAAAATACGTAGGCCTGACCATCTGGAACGGCATGCTTATAGAGTAAGGCGTGCTTGGCGGTATACATGCAGCATACTTTTGAGCAGTAGGGAACGCCATGTTCTGGATCGCGCGACCCTGAGCATTGGACAAAGACCACATTTTCGGGGATTTGCCCGTCTGAGGGGCGGCGAACTACGCCACCGGTAGGACCGGAGGCGGAGAGCATACGTTCAAACTGCAGACTATCGATCACGTCCTCGTAGCTATCGCCCCCATACTCACTTATCTTGGCTGCAGGCATCAGTTCGTATCCCGTAGCCAGAACAATGGCCCCCACCCTGAAAGTTACTTCTTCAGTGCCCACGAGGAAATTTATTGCCTGCGCTTCACAGTTCTTATAGCAGTTTTCGCAGATGATCAATTTTTCTGTGTTGAGACAGGCATCCCAGTCGATAGTATATACAGCGGGCACGGCTTGCGGAAAAGGTAGATAGATAGCCTTACGTGCACCCAGTGCCTGATCAAATTCATTTGCCGCAACTACCGGGCAGGAGGGCACACAATCGCCGCAACCCGTACAGCGCACCTCATCCACATAACGGGGCATCCTCCGCACGGTAACCTGGAACTGGCCCACATTTCCCTCAACGCGGGTGACTTCGGAATAAGTGAGAAGATGTATATTATCATTCTGACTTACTTCGACCATCTTTGGCGTGAGGATGCAGGAGGAACAGTCGAGCGTGGGGAAGGTCTCTCCGAGCTGAGCCATGTGTCCGCCAAGCGAGGGTGATTTTTCTACAAGGTAGACCTCGTAGCCACTGTTTGCTATATCCAGGGCGGCCTGAATGCCAGCAATGCCGCCACCCACAACGAGCACTTTTCTGGTTACCGGGCTCCGGATGGGTTCTAACGACTCTGCATGGGCTAGCCTTCCCAGGCTGCCTTTGATGATGGAAAGGGCTTGTTGCGTGCCTTCTGCGGCGTCCAGGTGGACCCAGCTGCAGTGTTCCCGTATGTTGGCCATGTCCAACAGGTAAGGGTTCAAGCCAGTCCGCTGGGCGGTTTGGGCAAAGGTTTTTCCGTGCAGTCTGGGACTGCAGGCTGCAACTAGAACGCGATTGAGGTTGTGTTCGCGGATGTCTTCAGCGATCATGGTCTGTCCGGGTTTGCTGCACACATAGAGGTAGTCTTTGGCCAGGACCACATTGGACAGAGCAGATACCCTTTCCCTCAATGCCTGTATATCCACTGTACGGGCGATATTTTTCCCGCAGTGACATATGAACACGCCGAAGCGAATCATGTTATGGCCTCTGCTACAGCCGGCGGGTTCTGTCCGTGCTCCGTTATGTATTCTAATCCCATGGCCTGGGCCATCAGTTCAGTAAAATACACCACAGGCATTGTTTTCAGGCCGGGGTAGCTGGACATTATTGATTTCTGCAGCGCGGACAGGTTGTAGTGGCAGAGCGGACAACTGACGGCTATTACATTGGCGCCTTCAGCCTGCGCGGAATTAAGTATCCGGCATGTCCGCCGGGCCACGGCTTCCCTGTGCATAGTTGTCTGGTAGGCGCCGCAGCACTCGTTTTTCAAAGCAAAATTTACCACCTTTGCCCCTAGCGAGGAAAGGAGAGGGGTTAATATCTCCGGGTTCTCGGGATGGTCTATGGCCACTTCGGGTGGTCGGAGGAGCAGACAGCCATAGTAAGGGGCCACGGCCATATTGTCCAAGGGACTTACAACCAGGTCTCTGACCTGTTCCGGACTTGTCTTTGTGCGCAGAAATTCAAGAAAGTGATAAACTCGTATTTGGCCGGTGTAGTTTGGTTCCGGAGAGAGAAAGTCATTGATTGCGGTCAGTTTGTCAGTCCCTCGGGTAATGAGGTTGTGAGTTCTCCGGAGGGTGTTATAGCACATGGAGCAGAGGGTCATCATGGCCGAAAACCCTTCTTCCGTTGCCCGGATAAGGTTGTGGACTGAAGCCAGCCTAGATATAAGATTTCCCGCATCCAAGGAGTAAACAGTACCACAACAGTTCCAGCGGCTTAGTTCGATGACCTCGATATCCAGGGCCTTGGCTACGGCTAAAGCTGAGGACTCAAAGCCATAAGCAGTGGTTTTGAGTGTACAGCCGGGGAAATATGCTGCACGCTGACTTTCAGACAAGACGGGTGGTCTCCTGATTACATGCCAAATTTTCGGAAATGGCTGATAAGGGAAATTTGAGGCAGATTAACTGTGTCCTCAAATGCTGGTTCTTTCATGCTGGGTTTGGTCTCCATCATTTGTAGTATACGCACTGCTTCCATGATTCTCGCAACATCTAATCCTTTGGGACAGCGCACGGCACAGGCAAAACAAGATGAACAAAACCACACGGCCCGGCAGACCATAAGTAAAGACTCATTACCCAATTGTGCCTCTCTAATGACCCGGTTAGGCAGGAGGTCCATGGATTCAGCCATGGGACAGCCAGCGGAACATTTACCGCACTGATAGCAGGCAAACAGCTTTTGCCCGCTGAGTGTTAAAATTCTCTGGGTATAAAATGCCTGTTGGTGCGAGTTTCCGAGCGTAATCTTCATAAGATAATCTATGCCTTACGCAAACCTTATATGCTTAACAAATAGACCACTCCTTGTCAATGACCAGGATGGCTTAAACTAACACTCAATCGATCGTTTGATATGAACTAATGTTTGCGTGGAAAATGCTATTTTTATCTTGCTTGACAACGAAACCATTTGATATACATAAAAACAGTTACCGGATGTCCCGGTGTGGAAAATGCGCAAGATAGGCCTAATCGTAAAACAAGATAAAAAACCCAGGCAGGCTGCCCGCAGTCTGATAAGGTGGCTCAGGGAACAGGGCGTCGAGGTCCTTACGGATATTTCTGAGCCGGGCCTGGACGCCGTGATTGTTCTGGGAGGAGACGGGACTTTACTTAAAGCTGCCCGGATGATCGGGAATAGAAAAATCCCTGTCTTGGGGATCAATTTGGGTGGTCTTGGTTTTCTAACTGAAGTCAGGTACGATGCATGTCTTTATCCGATGTTGGAGCGGTTTCTGGCAGGCGATTTCGCTGTTGAGAAAAGGATGATGCTTCGGACTACAGTATTTTCAGGAACCTCGGCATGCTGGGCCGGTAGCGCCCTGAACGAGGTAGTTATCAGTAAAGGAGCCCTTGCTACCATAATCCAGATCTCTGCCTGGAATAAGGATGAACTTATTACGAACTATGAGGGTGATGGCTTAATCATCTCCACACCCACCGGTTCGACGGCCTATAACCTTTCGGCGGGAGGGCCGATCGTACATCCTGAGTTAAAAGCCATCATAATGACACCCATTTGCCCTTTCATGTTGGGGAGTCGCCCGATTATACTTCCTGACTCTGCTGATATCAGAGTAAAAGTATCCGCCGAGTCTCCGGATGTACACCTGATATTAGACGGACAGGTCAACTATAAGTTGGGGAAGGGTGAATCTGTAACCGTCAATATCCGCCGGGCAAAAGGACTGCTGCACCTAGTAAAGTCGCCAGACAGAAGTTACTTTTCTATATTACGCAATAAACTGAAATGGGGGGAACAGGAAGTATAGTTCCTGCTCCCTGTCTTTGCAAGACTTGGACCCTTATTGTTCGTAGGACTTATGCTGAGGGGGGAGTGGCTTCTGATTCTGCCGAGGAGAGCTTTGCTTTTTCTTTCTCCATTGCTTCCTTGCCCGCTTCTATAGCCGAGGACAGGATATGTTTTTTCTGTTCCATGTATTCTTTACCCCTTTCAGCCAAGTCCACTGCCTTTTCTTTCAACTGCCCGCTGAGACCGGTTGCTCGGCCTTTACAGGTATCCGCCCATTCCTTGATCTTTTCCCGTGTCTCTGTACCTGATGCCGGCGCCAGAAGAACAGCCAAACCAGCGCCGACCAGACTGCCAACGAAAAATGAGAGAACTATGGCCCCTGCGCTGTATCCCCGATCATTGTTCGCCATGTTTGCCACCTCCTTTGCCGATGTGCCTGGATAAAAAATCAAAGGCGGCCTTGAAACCAGCAGCCGCACTTCTAATATATGTGTTCGTAAAGTTCATTCCATCTTTTATAAGACGAGAGGCAGAAGCCGCTGTTAGACTCATATCCTTTACGGCCTCAAATAGTTCGTTCGTTTGCTTCAGTCTTTCGTCTATGTTTTGCGAAAGGTGTGAAATCTTTTGCAGGGCACCACTCAAGTCTGTGATGAGTGGGCTCAAATCCTTCTGGATGTTATCAAGGAAGTTTTCAAGGGCAGTAGTCATGTGCTTGACTTGCCGGAACATCAGCACGAAGACAATGGTCCAGACAATAATTACCAGGGTGATAATGGCTAAGATAATAGTAGTGGCGTCGATCACTCAACTTCTCCCCATTGTAATTTATCCTCTATTGTACGGCGAATTGTTTCTTCAGGGCAAGCAAAAAAGCAAGATATTTTGGCCGGTAGAGGTAAAACGGGTGCGGATTGTTTAAATTCCTTCATGGTGAGGACGGGGTGGTTTTACTTCAGCCAGCCTTTGTCTGATCCAGATGAGCACCTTGTCGAATTCCTGTCTTAGCTCAGCCAGGGCCTTGCCGCGGTGGCTTACTTTATTTTTTTCTTCGATGGACATCTCGGCAAAGCTTTTTTTTAAGGGTGGGTAGTAGAACACCGGGTCATAGCCAAAACCGTTCTTTCCGCAAGGGGTCTCTGTAATCAGTCCGTCACACCGGCCTTCGTAGGTAAGGGCTGGTCCTGAGGGTACAGCTATGGAGATGACAGATATGAATGACGCTGCCCGGTTTGTCTTGCCCTTCATTTCTTTCAGGAGCTTTGCGATATTTTTCTCGTCGGCAGCATCCTCGCCGGCATAGCGGGCCGAGTGGACGCCTGGTGCGCCATCCAGGGCTTCGACCACGAGTCCTGAATCTTCAGCAATCACCGGTATTCCCAGCACCTTGGCGGTAAAGGAAGACTTCTTATAGGCGTTCTCATCGAACGTTTGTCCATCTTCTGTGGGTTTAGGGATAGAGCCAAAATCATCCAGGCTCTTTATTTCCACGGGGAAGTCCCTGAGCAGTTCCCGAAATTCAGCGAGTTTCCCTTTATTGTGCGTGGCCAGGACCAGAAACACCTTCGGCATAGTGTACATCTCCAAATGGAATTTTCAGGGTTTTTATGCCAATAAATTACAACCTTGAACCGGAGTAGTAAAGGAAAAAGTGTCAGATTGCTCATCTGACTAAAAAGGCAGGATCTTTTTGATCCTGCCTTTTGAATGCCTAGAGTCTGACCTTGATCAGGTCTTTTTAAACCTTTTTCTGAGTGTAGCAAGACCGATTAAACCAGATCCAAAAAGGACCATGGTGGCGGGTTCGGGAGCGTGTGTTACCTGAGTTCTAAATATCTGGTATTCCCCGTAGGCGCTGCCGGGAAGAAGGGCACTTCCCCAAATCCACTGGGCTTCATTGCTAATTCCATCGATAAATCCCCACGGCCCATCTCCATAGGATATAGTGTTGGTAATGGGGCTCCATGTGGCAGAGCTGATCTCTGCTTTTATCTCGGCTAACGAGGGTACGAGTGCATAATCGTCCAAATCATTTCCAGTCAGACAAACCTCCCAATCTAAAGTATTGGTCAATATGACATTGGAACCAGCGACAAACTGTCCGATTAACCCTTGTGCAACTCTATCATCACTCCAGGCTGCCACGTAGATGTAGTCCCCTATGTCCAGATCAAATGCAAAATTTTCCGCTATAGACCAATTGTATGTGCCAGGAGCACCTCTGGGACCGATTTCATTTCTTCCAACAAAGGTAATGTCACTTTCGCCACCAAAAAATAATCCGTAGTGGTTATCTGCGGTTAGTGTCGCTCTGGTAGGGACAGCGTTTGCATTACTGGCTAGAATAAGTCCCAGCACCATTCCGGCAAACAAAACTGTTGAAATTATCTTCATCTCTCTTAAACTCCTTTCTTTGCGAAGTATCCGGTTGCCAGCATGAATATCAAGAATCATGCCAGATATGTAATTTGCCCTTTTGTCTTGATTATTAAATGCTTATACAAGAAAGTGAACCAGAATATGTATAAATATGTATAATAGACTACCAACTTATGTGAAATTTAGTTCCACTTTTGGATATAAAAATTCCACATTTTGGACAGAATATATCAAGCTGGTGAAAACAAAATAGGAAACTGGTAGGTTAAGGTGCTTCTTGGCAGGATAGGCAGAAAAAGGCTTTTCTTGAAATTAGATTATGCGATGTGCTATCCTTGTCCTACATCATAAGCCCACGATCTGCTGGCTGAGGGCTAAATGAAAAAAAACTCGCCCAAACGCTTCGTCTGCATCCATGGCCATTTTTATCAGCCTCCCCGCGAGAATCCGTGGCTGGAAGCAGTCGAAATTCAGGATGCTGCTTTCCCTTATCACGACTGGAATGAAAAGATCACTGCTGAATGTTATGCTCAGAACAGTCGATCAAGAATCCTGGGAAGTGAAGCCCGCATAATAAATATTGTCAACAACTACGAGTTCATAAGCTTTAATTTTGGCCCTACGCTCCTTTCCTGGATGTCCGGATACTCACCAGAAACTCTTCGGTGGATTGTAGAAGCTGACCGTCTTAGCTTCCAGAAATATAACGGTCACGGGAATGCCATAGCGCAGGTCTACAACCATGCTATTATGCCGCTGGCCAGTGCCAGAGATAAGGAGACCCAGGTCAAATGGGGCATAGCTGATTTTCGATACCACTTTGGCCGTCAGCCTGAAGGAATGTGGTTACCTGAAACGGCTGTTGACACGGCGACACTTGAGGCACTGGCTGCCGCAGGTATCCGTTTTACCATACTTGCCCCACGGCAAGCCAAACAATGCCGAGCGTTCGATCAGAAGAAATGGAAATCGCTGGATGGTAATGTTGATCCGGGGATCCCCTATATTTGCCGTCTCCCATCCGGACGAGAAATTAGCATTTTCTTTTACCATGCTACCATATCGCATGCCGTAGCCTTTGAACGGTTACTGGGGAGTGGGGACCAGTTTTATAATAGGTTTCTCTCGGCCTTTGATTGGGATAAGGATAGCACACAGCTGGTTCACATGGCCACGGACGGTGAGACGTATGGCCACCATCACCGCTTTGGTGATATGGCTCTTGCCTATGCCTTAGACCAGATTGAGAAAGATCCGCGTGTGGAAATAACTAATTATGGCCGCTTTCTGGAACGGTATCCTCCGCAGTGGGAAGTGGTGATCCACGAAAATTCCTCATGGAGCTGTGTCCATGGCATTGAACGCTGGCGCTCGGATTGTGGCTGCCACACCGGACACCCGGAATGGCACCAGAAATGGCGGACACCACTTCGCCAAGCCTTGGACAGCCTCAAGGAAAAACTTGATCGTTTGTTTGAATCGAAAGGTGCACAGTATTTCAGGGACCCATGGGCAGCGCGTAACAGCTACATCGACGTTATCCTAGATCGCAGTGTGGAGTCAGTAGAAAGGTTTTTTAAACAGGTCGGTAAGGGACTGGTGACCAGAGAATCCATGGTTACTGCACTTGAACTGCTGGAAATGCAGCGTCATGCGATGCTTATGTTTACCAGTTGTGGCTGGTTTTTTGATGAAATAAGCGGCCTTGAGACCACACAGATTCTCAAATATGCCTGTCGCGCCATACAGTTGGGGTGCCTTTTGGGACAAGAATTTGAAGGCGAATTTGTCAGAGACCTTGAAAAAGCCCCGAGCAATCTGCAGAAATACGGGAATGGCAGAGGCGTTTGGGAGAAAGCGGTAACGCCGGACATGATTGATCTGGAAAGGGTGCTGGCACATTATGCCATCAGTTCGATCTACCGGGAGCACGTCGAACAAGATAAAGTTTATTGCTTTGACACAACGCGTCACGATCTGGAGGTTAGTTCACGCAATACTTCCGACCTGGCCGTGGGAAGACTAGCGGCTTCTTGCCAGTTGATCCTCGAAGAAAAGAATATGACCTATGCCGTTCTTCATTTTGGCGGTCTCGACTTCCACTGCGCTCTACGCACCTCCGGGTCACCGGAAGAATATGAGGAATTGAAGAAACAGCTTTTTGAAAGTTTTGAGGGTGGCTCCCTGGGAGACGTTTACTCTATCATGCTTAAAGAGTTTCCGGGAAAGGCATATCGGCTTAAGGACATCTTTGTTGAGGAGCGGCGAAGGCTAATCGAGATTGCCTTAAAACCTCGCCTTGAAGAATATGATGAGGTTTTTGAACGATTGGCAAAGCAGGATGAAAGCACAATTAGCTCCTTGGCAGCTTTATCTTACCCCATTCCCAGACAGATGCTGGTAGCTATTTCCAATGGTCTTGATCGGCGGCTAATAAGGGCAATCCAGGCACTACCTTCAGTTGAGGCCTTTGAGGAGGTAAACAGTCTGTGGAAGTATGGACAGAGCTGGAATTATCGACCGCAGCGTGAAAAACTGGCCAGGCTTTTAACTCTCAAATTGGAAGAAATTCTGGAGGCACTTAGGCGGCCTATCGATCCCGTTCAGGTGTTGAGGTCTGCGGATGAGGTCCTGGAAGTGGCAAAAATATATGGAATTACCCTGAATCTTTGGAGGTCACAGAATCTCTTCCTAGATTTTTGTTCTGAATGTATAAGACCGAAGCCCGCAATCCGAAAAAATCTTGAAGATTTTGCTCCGAGGATAGGACTTTCCAGAGAAATATTAAAGTGGACGGATTAGTTGCTTTTTCCCACCCTACGGCCGAGGATCCTGTCTTTGAAGAATAACCTTTTGATGCACTGCTTTGAGAATTCGGGAAACTAAGCGAGGCTGAATTGGCGATGCAAAAGAATATCCTTGTGGCTATCGACGGATATTTTGGCAGTGAAAATGCTGCAAGCTATGCCCTGGTAATTGCTGAGGCCCTGAAGGCCAGGCTGTTTGTAGCTGCCGTTATAAACAGGGATGTGGATAAAGAACGTATTATGTCTTCTATTAAACGGATTGAGGACCGGGCAAAAAAAAGAGGAGTCAAAACCGAAATTGTCTTTGGAGAGGGAAACGTTGTTGAGGAACTCGTTAGGATAGTCAAAGAGAAAGATGCTGACCTCCTGGTCACCTCGTCCGGAAAAAGATCGGAGGCAAAAGGGTTTTTCAAATGGAGTATTCCCTGGCGGCTAATGCTACGCGAGCCCTGTCAGGTTCTGATAGTCAAGATTGTTAAATTGAGGCCGTTTGCTGCCCACAAAAGGATTTTGGTGCCCATCATAAGACCGATAAAAGTTCACGAAGATCTTCTTGATTTAGTGCTCTCCCTGGCAACCTTTTACGATGCCCAGGTTAACTTTCTCTATTGCCCACCCATGGCTCCAGCGAAGATTGCAGTTCCAAAATATCGTGCCCGGCTGGATAAGGCCGCTTCTGAATACCTGGTTCCTTTATGTGATCGCCTGCAGGAGAAAGGTTTCAAGGCAGATTATCGCGTTGGGTACTCTCACGATCCGATTAGGACGATTCTGAATGAGGCTGCGGTACGACATTTTAGTCTCACCATCATCGATGCCAGGCCCCGCCTTCTCGATTTAATCATTGGTGGCAATCCCTTTGAGGAGGCCTTACGCCTGACTACCTGCAATATGATAGTTTGGCGGGCCGGGAAAAAACATGGCTGAAGCATTGAAGATGAGACACGAATTCCAGGATGTCCACGCACTGACGAAAGACGCACTTTTCCGGGAACTGGGTTCCTCGGAAGAGGGGTTAGATAAGGACGAGGCAAAACGTCGTCAGGCTGAATTTGGGCCAAATACGATAAAAAGTAAAAGACAGGTTCCGATACCTCTGAGGTTCCTCAAACATCTGTCCAATTTTTTTGCCATACTGCTCTGGATAGCAGCAGGGCTAGCCTTGCTGGTGGAGTATCTTTTGCCGGGCGGAGGCATGTATACCTTGTCCTTGGCCCTCGTTGGAGTCGTATTCGTCAACGCGGTTTTTAGCTTTTATCAGGAATATCGGGCAGAAAAAGCGGCCGAAGCCCTGCGTGGCATGATGGCTTACGCTTCAGTAGTCATTCGCTCCGGCAAGGAAGAGGAAATCCCGGCAGAACAGATCGTGCCGGGGGATATCATCGCACTAAAAGAAGGGGATCGTGTGGCGGCTGATGCCAGGGTGATCGAACAATTCGGTCTGAAGGTAAATAATGCCCCTTTGACGGGCGAATCACTGCCTCTTGAAAGAACCAGCGAGCCGGAATCGGGAGGTATCCTGGAAAGTCGCAACGTAGCCTTTTCCGGTACCACTGTGGTTTCTGGAACGGGAAAGGGGATAGTTTTTGCGACGGGCATGGGTACTGAGTTTGGCAAAATTGCCCACCTTACCCAGGAGATGGGCGTCGAGATAACCCCGCTCCAGAGAGAAATCGTTTTTTTCATACGGGTAATAACCGCCATTGCCGTTGCCTTTGGTGTGGTATTTTTCTTTTCCGGAATGCTCATTGGTAGAAGCTTCTGGGAAAACTTCATATTTGCCATTGGCATAATTGTGGCTGCCGTGCCGGAAGGTCTTTTGCCGACGGTGACTCTTACGCTTTCCCTGGCCAGCCGAAGGATGGCTAGAAGAAACGCTTTGATCAAGGGACTTAATTCAGTTGAGACCCTTGGGTGTACGACCGTCATTTGTACAGACAAGACAGGCACGATAACCGAGAACAAGATGAATGTAACCGACATTTATGTATATGGTGCGGAGATTAAGGTTCAAGGAGTGGGGTACAGTCCACGGGGTAAACTTATTGACGTAAGAGGCAATGTCCTGGAGGACAAAACGCAACTCAAGGAAATCTTGCGTGCAGCTGTTCTGTGCAATGATGCCGAGCTAGTTCAAAAAGACGGAACGTGGAACGTCATAGGGGACCCGACAGAGGGGGCCCTTGTGGTGATGGCCAGAAGGGCGTGGCCAACAGAAGAGGAGCGGAGGATCCATAAGCGCATATATCAGATCCCGTTCGATCCAGATCGCAAAAGAATGAGCACTATCTGTAGAATGAAAGAAGGAGGTGTGAAGGTATACGTCAAGGGTGCCCTCCAAACCATACTGCCCCTGTGTCGTAACATATCAAAGCACGGTCAGGTCAAAGAGATTTCTGAGGAAGAGAGAGTAAACTTTCTTGCTGTGGGTGAAAAGTACGCTCGTTTGGCTTTGAGGGTCATCTGCCTGGCTTATCGTGAGGTCGATGAGCGGGATAAATATGAGGCTCAAGAAGTGGAGCAGGATCTGACCCTCCTTGGCCTGGTAGGGATAATTGACCCGCCGCGGCCTGAGGTTCCCGATGCCGTGGCCAAATGCAAACGGGCTGGCATCAAAATTATTATGATTACCGGCGATGACAAGATTACGGCCGAGGCCATTGCCCGTAATGTGCGTATTATAGAAACGAGTGATCCTCAGATCGTTGAGGGATCAGAACTTGACAAGATGAATAGGGGGCAGATCCTAGAAATTTTAAAATCCAGGGAAATACTTTTTGCGAGGGCCTTACCCAAACACAAACTGGACGTGGTCATGGCCCTGAAGGAACTTGGCGAAACAGTTGCCGTTACCGGCGACGGCGTCAATGACGGCCCAGCCCTTAAGGAAGCGGATATCGGTATTGCCATGGGCAAGATGGGAACTGACGTAGCCAAGGAAACGGCGGACATGATTCTGGTAGATGATAACTTTGCCAGTATTGTCAACGCCGTAGAAGAAGGAAGGGCAGTATTTGATAATATAAGAAGGTTTGCAAGTTATGTCCTTACGAGTAATATTCCAGAGATTGTTCCCTATATATCATACATTCTCCTTGGGATACCCCTGCCTCTTAGCGTTATCCAGATACTGACCGTGGACTTAGGGACGGATATTGGGCCTGCGGTTGCTCTGGGTACAGAAAAGCCTGAGGCTGATGCCATGATTAGACCTCCAAGGAAAAGGGATGAAAGGATACTGAACAGATCAATTCTGCTGAGGTCTTATGGTCTTATAGGTCACATGCAGGCACTGGCTGGAATGGCCGGCTATTACTGGATATTAAAAAGAGGGGGCTGGGAGTGGGGTATGCAGTTGGCCCTAACTGATCCGTTATATATGAAAGCTACGACCATGTGCCTTGCAGCTATCATCGTAATGCAGATAGCGAACGTTCTGGCTTGCAGAACTACTGTGGAATCAGTTTTTAAGGCGGGGTTATTTACCAACATAAACGTCCTGTACGGCATAGCTTCAGAAATCATTCTTATTACAATAATTGTCTATACTCCATGGGCTCAAAAAATCTTTGGTACTGCGAGCCTCTCGGCTGAGGAATGGTTGTTTTTTGTGCCATTTGCCATCTGTCTTTTTGCCACCGAAGAAATGCGAAAAATTATTCTACGAAGAAAAAGACACTTTACGTCACTCATAGGCTCGTAATTCGTACCATAAGAAAACAACCAGTTGCACTGGTTCTTATCTTTTGTCCTGTTATTGATCTATGCCGGGAAAGGATTTTATTTTGTATCTATTTTTTTGTTGCACAAAGCATAAGTTTTGTGTATAAGTACTTTTTTTGCGTTATTATCTTTACAAACCGGCAGAAAGTGGTTAAGTTATTAAAACACCTGTCGGTTTTTTGTTTCGAGGCGTTTAATAATTGGGCGAAATGTACGTGAACGGGGATAAAATAGATAAGAAAAAATTGCTGAGGGTCTTTGGCAAGAAGCGACAGATTACATACGAAGACCTGAATGCGGTATTGCCTTCTGACTTTAATGACCCGAACGAGATTGAAGAAATCTTTGAGTTTTTAAGTAAGAACGATATTGAGGTGGTTGACGAAACATCTGCGATTGGAGAATTTGCTTCTGCTGAAGCTGGATGGCCAGAAGGTAAGGAGGAGGGGGAAATAGAAGTAGAAGCGGAAATAGAAGCAGAAGTAGAAGCTGTCGAACTTGCCGAAAAGGAACCTGAGGAGTTCGAGGAACCACTTGAAGCGACAACTACCTACCTACGGGAGATGGGTCGGTTTCCATTACTAACACCAGTTAGAGAGGAGCAATTGAGTCGTATTATCCAGGGGGGATACGAAACGCTGCTCCAGGTGGTCCTTAAGACCCGTGGGAGGGAGCCCGAATTGAAGGCTATCCATGACCGTATTGCGATATGGAAGGAGCGTGACCCTTCGCTTAAGCCCAAAAAACAACATCTCAATTACCTCCTGAAAAGTGTTAAAGAATTGGTGGCCCGGTATCCAGAGCAGAAGAAGTTCCAGAAGTTGGTGGCAAGGGTGACAGAGGAGGGCGAGGTTATTGAAAAAGCCAAGGATGAAATGATCAGGGCCAATCTCCGCCTCGTGGTAAGCATTGGTAAAAAGTATATGTACCAGGGGCTAAGCCTTGCAGATCTTATCCAGGAAGGAAACCTGGGACTTATGCGGGCGGTTTTCCGATTCGATCATAGCAAAGGCAACAAATTCAGCACTTACGCTAGCTGGTGGATAAGACAGGCCATAACTCGTGCCATTTTGGACAAGACTAGAACCATAAGGCTGCCGGTACATTTTCTTGAGCTGCGCAGTCAATTTTTTAAGGCCTATTATGCCCTTCTTAAGGAACTGGGAAGAGATCCTACACCTTATGAGCTCGCCGAGAAAACCGGCCTTACTACCGACAAGATTATCTCTATTTTGGAGGCGTCACGAGAACCGATTTCGCTGGAGACCCCGGTAGGAGATGAAGACAGTACGCTTGGAGATTTTATTGAAAACCATAAGGCACTGGCTCCTTTTGATGCGTTGAAGGACAAAGAGCTATCTGAGAGCGTCAAAAGTATTTTGGCGACCCTCAGCCCCCGTGAGGAGAAGATCATTCGCCTGCGGTTTGGCATTGGGGAGGACGCTGAGTATACACTTGAGGAAATTGGTAAACGGTTTAACGTCTCGCGAGAGCGTATCAGGCAGATCGAAAAGAAGGCGCTCAATCGATTGCGTCATTCTACTCGGAGGGAAAAACTAAGGCATTTCCAAGACTAAAGATAAAGGAACTATTGGGGCTCTTATCCCAAGATAAAGTTGTTAAGGCTGACTAATCCCAGAGCGGATGGTCAGCCTTATTTTTTCCTGTTCCTGAGCATCTTTTTTTCACGGCGCCAAATATAGACTATAGGGCTGGCTACAAACACTGAAGAATAGGTCCCGACCATAATCCCAATCAGAAGCACAAGCGAAAAATCGCGAATGACTACACCCCCAAAGCTTAGAAGAGCTACAAGCACCAGGAATACGGTAATTGTCGTAATGATAGTTCGTCCTAAGACCTCGTTCACGCTGTAATTAATAATCTCAGCCAAGGACATCTTGGGCTGTTTGACCATATTTTCGCGTATGCGGTCAAAGACGACTACTGTATCCGTCAAAGAGTAGCCGGCTAGGGTAAGGAGGGCAGTGGTGATTAGCAAAGTGATTTCCTTGTTTAAAATGTAAAAAATCCCAAGCACGGCCAGGACGTCATGGAAAGTGGCTATGGCTGCAGCGACTCCAAACTTGACGTCAAAACGCACGGCTAAATAGATGATAATTCCCGCCAGGGATATGGCAATGGCAATAATGGCTTTTTGCCGCAGGACCTTACTAACTGACGAACCAATTTCAGACCGGCTTTCTACGGAAAATTGTTTCTGTGGCATCTCGCGGGCAAGGATACCGATGATGGTGTCGGCTATGTTACCGACCACTTGTTCGGATTTCTTCACCCGTACAAGGAGGATATTCTCTCCGGTTACGTCTTGGAATTCACAATCTTTGATATTGTTCTTGATAAGGGTTTGCCGTACTTCGTTAAGATCAAAGGGTGCCTTGGCTTTAAGCTGCATCATTGTTCCTCCGGCAAAGTCTACCCCCAGATTAGCATGCCCGCGGTAGATCTGGATAAAGGCCGTCAGCCCCAAAAGAACAAAAATGGTGGAGAGGACAAACGCATAACGCCTCAAACCAATGAAATCAAGATTTGGTTTTTTAAGGAAGCTCACAAAATTAAGTTTCTTGAGAAGGCGTTTGAAGTTCAAGTAATCGTAGACGATCTTGGTGCCAAATAAGGCGGTAAAAAGGTTAAATGCTACACCTACACTCAAGGTTACAGCAAAGCCTTTGATGGGGCCAGTGCCAAAGAGGAAAAGGGCAACCGCAGTAATTAAAGTCGTTACGTGGGAGTCAACGATTGTCCAAAACGCCTTGTCATAGCCACCGTCTATGCCGGCTTTAATGGGCTTACCCAGGGCGAATTCCTCACGCATTCGCTCGAAAATGAGGATATTAGAATCAAGGGCCATGCCAATAGAAAGGATAATGCCTGCAATGCCCGGCAGGGTGAGGGTAGCGTTAAACAAGGATAAGGCGGCAAAGAGGAAAAGGACGTTCAGCATAAGGGCAAGGTTAGCCAAAATCCCAGAAAAACGGTAATAGAAGACCATGAAAATCACAACCAGTAACGTACCCACGATGCCGGATATAAGTCCCTTGTGAGTAGAATCCAGGCCAAGGGACGGGCCGACGGTTACGTTCTGGATGATTTTTACCGGAGCGGGGAGTGCTCCAGCCTTAAGTACTATGGCTAGGTCATGGGCCTCTTCTGAGGTGAAAGACCCGGTAATCTGAGCATGTCCTCCAGCGATCTTTTCCCGGATCACCGGTGCCGAACGTACTATCCCATCCAGGATGATGGCCAATCGTTTACCAACATTAGCGCCCGTTATTTGCTCAAAAATGCGGGCTCCGCGGTCGTTCAGCTCTAGAGCAACATACGGTTCGTTATAATCCCCTCCAATCCTGACCATGGCATTTTTGACCGCATCGCCGGTCATCATAATTTTGCTCCAGACGAGCAGGGGTATCTTTTCTAATGTGCCGGTATCCTTGCGTTCTCGCCTTTCTAAATAGACTTCTCTATCCACAGGGACAAACGGACGCAGCGTGTTGTTTAAATCCGCTGGACTGAAATCTTCTTTTAATCTGCCTGAACGAGCGGCTTCATCCAACAACCGGGGGAGGTCCAAATGCGTCTGGTCATCGACAAGCTTGAATTCCAAAAGTGCTGTTTGGCCAATTAAGGCCAAGGCACGCTGGGGATCTTTAACGCCTGGCAGTTGCACAACTATTTCGTCTTTGCCCTGACGGACTATAACCGGTTCGGTTACTCCGAATTGATCGATGCGGTTACGGATAATTTCCAGACTGCGTTCTACGGCATTCTCGCCGATGTCTTTTAGAACACTGTCTTTCAGGCCTATGGTTAAGCGTGGGAATGCCACTTCTATCCCGGAGGAGACTATCTGTAGGTCAGGGAATTCATCAGCGATTATTTTTTTGGTCTGTAGTTCTGCTTCCCTATTAGGGAGAGAAAAAATGATCTGTCGGGGGTTATTACTTTGCAGTTGCACTGCGGTAATCCCTTTTTTCTGAAGGGCTTCTTTCAAGTCACGGGCTGAGAATTCATGAGCATTGGCAATAGCTTGCTCAGCGTCGACACGGAGTATAAGGTGCATGCCACCCTGGAGATCCAGTCCGAGCTTGAGTCCTTCACCGCCCAGATATTTTTTCCACCAGGAGGGAAGCCCCTTGTGAAAAGACGGGAGCATGAAGAAAACAGCGAGCAGTATAAGGAGGAAAAGGAAGATGAATTTATTCCGCAGTCCCTTTGGCATAATGTAATTCTCCCCCTGACAAAAATGGTGCCTGGGGCCGGAATCGAACCGGCACGGTGACGAGCACCGAGGGATTTTAAGTCCCTTGCGTCTACCTATTCCGCCACCCAGGCACTCAAGGTCTGTGTTTCGTTTGTGGTTTCTTAAAGCTATCGCGTTTATATTACTTTAGCCATATTCTGTCAAGTATCTCAAGGACTTTAGGACTGCTTTCCGCATGAGAATGAGGTGATGATAATTGGCAAAAATACCTTGACAAATTACCTGTTGGTAAATAGTATTCGTCCACGCCGTGCCGAGATAGCTCAGTTGGTAGAGCACCGGACTGAAAATCCGGGTGTCCCCAGTTCGATTCTGGGTCTCGGCACCATATATGATATTTGATAGCGCCTTTGGTTTAACCGGGGGCGCTTTTTATTATTGTGGACTTGTTGCCCATAAACTCGGCCATCGGTCACGGAATTTGTGTGACGGGAGTTATGATTGCTTGTTATAAATTGATGAAGTATTATGCTTCAAATAAAAAGATCACCAGCAGGAGGGCCTAGTGAAGCATATTCTAAAAGGCCTCTTATTTATATTTCTCATTTTGGCGGCCGCTCACTCCTATGCCGATGAGCCTTATCCGGCTGATGCTGTCTGGATGAAACCGGGGGCGCGCTTTTCCGGGGTAAAAATCTACGATGCCAAAGAAAGGCTTATCACTCGGCTCCTTCCCAACCATAGAGAAATGGTGAGGATAGAGCAGATTCCGATCAATTTGCAGAACGCCCTTGTGGCGGTCGAGGACCATCGTTTTTACAGCCACCACGGGGTGGATGTTCTTGGTGTTGGGCGGGCCCTTATTAAGAATATCATCAAAGGGAAAGTTGTAGAGGGAGGATCTACTATCACCCAACAACTGGTAAAAAACCTCTTACTTTCTAATGAAAAGACCGTGTCCCGCAAGCTCAAGGAAGGGATGCTGGCCATCGAATTTGAACAAAAATACTCAAAAAAGCAGATACTGGAGATGTATTTTAACTATGTCTATTTTGGTAACGGAGCCTGGGGTGTGCAGCAGGCTGCGCGCCTCTATTTTGACAAGAACGTCAGTGAACTTTCCCTGCCGGAGTGTGCTGTTTTAGCCGGTATTCCTAAATCGCCGAACAATTTTAATCCCTTTATTGATCGGGTTAGTGCAAAGAAAAGGCGCAGCCTGGTGTTGGCTAAAATGGTTGAGCACGGCTATTTGGAAGAGAGAGAGGCCGCAATAGCGAATGCAACGCCTCCCGTGGCGGCCGAGGAGCCCCAAAGGACCTATTTTACAGAATATATTAAGGAGAAATTGATCAACCGCTTTGGAGAAAACGTCATCCGTGAGGGCGGGTATAAGGTGTACACGACCCTGGATCTTGACCTTCAAAGGTTGGCCGAGCAGGTCCTCGCTGGTGGATTGGGACGCATGGAAGGTGGAAACCGAAAGTCTGGCCGCAGCGAATCCATTCAGGGGGCCTTTTTAGCGATTGATCCGCACAACGGCCACATAAAGGCTGTAATAGGTGGTCGGGATTTCAAGACCAGCCCGTATAACCGCGCCTTTTATGCCAGGCGCCAGCCCGGGTCAAGTTTTAAGCCATTCATCTTTGCAGCAGCCCTTGAAAAGGGTTTTCCGGTTTCTTCCATATGGGATGACAAACCCCCATCCTATAATTTGGATAAGGATAGGGTGTGGAAACCACGCAATTTTGATGACAAGTATTTTGGATACCAATCGCTACGTAATGCCCTCGCCCATTCTAATAATGTTATCACCATTAAATTGCTGGAGGCTATCGGCACTGAACCAGTGCAGGATATGGCCCAAAGGCTGGGGGTTAAGAGCCAACTTGAGCCAAACCTTTCTCTGGCCTTAGGAACGTCTGAGGTTAGCTTGCAGGAACTGGTATATGCCTATGCGGCTTTTGCCAATTCAGGAGAATTAGCCTCTCCCATATCTATTTTAGGGATTGCTGATCGCAGGGGCAACCTGGTGTTTGAGGATGTGCCGGTTGTTTCTCCGGCCATAAGCCGGGAGGTAGCCTACCTGATTACTGACCTGCTCATGGGAACGGTAGAGTATGGTACTGGCAAGAATGTCCGAAGGTATGGGTTTAAGAAGGCCTGCGCTGGCAAGACAGGTACAACCGACGACTACAATGATGCCTGGTTTATAGGATATACGCCGGAAATAGTGGCTGGTTTTTGGCTGGGTTATGACCATCCGCGAAGTATAGGCCAGGCCTTGACTGGCGGCGCTGTCTGTGCCCCCATGTGGGCAGAATTCATGGGTAAGGCGGAACGCTATCTCTCTCTTACCCCGTTCGTAATGCCAGAGACGTTAATCATGCAGAAAATTGACCCATCCACAGGCCTTTTGGCTGCAGATGCCTGCCCGGAAAAGAAAACGGAGCTTTTTATCCCTGGAACAGAGCCTACGGTTTACTGTACGAAACACGGGGTAACACCAGTAGAGCCAAATACAGGGGGATCCCAGTAGAAAGCCCATGGCTCTCCAAGATATACACAGAAATTCCTTGTTGCAAAATTTTTAGCTAATGCCAAAGCAGACCAGTCCTGCAAAATTATTTATCTTTCCCGCTTACGTTTAATGTGTCTTTTGCCGATATTCTTAGGGAGATGGATTATCGCTGGATAAAGCCGTCTCATGGATCAAGGGTACGCAGGGTCGGGATCATGTTCGGTGAAAAGAGGAAATTCAAAAGACTAAAGGCTGTCTTACCTGTATGCCTGCGCATTGTAGAAAGCGCATCGCTGAAGCCAGTTACACGAAGTGTCGTCGGCAATTTGTGTGACCTGACGCCGGCCGGGGCGCGTGTTGATGTCAACACAGTTGTAGTTGACGGCTTGCATTTTTTTTATGATGTCGATGGTACCCCCTTTCGTAGACTGGAATTAAGCCTTGAAATGCCCGATGGAACCGGGAAGATTAGCTTCCAGTGCCATATAAAGTGGTATGACCGGGTAGATAGGGACTCTCAATTTTGCTATAGTCTTGGTATAGAGATGACCGGTATTACACAGGAAGATCGCGAAAGACTTTGCTCCTTCCTCTTTAGCGTAAATAAGGGGTGAGAGGGATCTTCTTATGGAAAAAAGAAAAAGAACAAGGGTTAGTTTTTCAATAAAGGCAGAGGTGGCCCGGCCTAGTGATGGGTATCGACGTATGAATTTGAAGGATATAAGCTTAAGAGGTCTTTATGTTTACACAAAGAAGCCCTTTAACAACGGCCAAACATGCAATATCCGGATCAGCCTTCTAAAAAGAAATAACCAGGCGGTTATAAATTTGAAAGGGGTGGTGGTACGGACAGATGATGAGGGCATGAGTATTCAGTTCGCGGAGACAGATGCGGACAGCTTTCATCATTTGAAAAATATAATTTATTACAACACTGGTGAGCCGGAAAAAATAGATAGAGAATTGACCGATACCACTATCCTTAACAAATAATATAGAATATTTGTCCTTCACCTTTTAGCTTATTACTCCTTCCAGGATGTCGGTTAGACTGGAATCCTTTTCATTCGGCCTACAGACAGATCGTGTAGAGGGATTAGTATGTCTGCCATCTCCTTAATCTTGCGCACATTTTCATAAGCCTCGACGGCGTTTATATGCACACCGGGTGCAATAACCGGCCCTATCTTGGGGAAGTTTTGATCGTTACAACAAAAACCGGTTATGATTGCCCTCCCTTGCGACGTATTTATAGCTACCGACTGGCCACCGGGGGTATGTCCTGGGGTGAATATGACATGGATGCCCTCCATAATTTCTTGATCCCCTTCGACCGTTACCACATCTACTCCATCTAATAAATCTGAATAATATCGATGGTCGATTGGGTGCGGAGAGAGGAAGAAATCTAGTTCAGCCTTTTGTACGTAGACTTTTGCGTTTTTACACTTATAATCATTTTCACAATGGTCATTATGGAGGTGTGTATGGATAATAATATCGATATCTTCTGATTTAAGACCTACTTTGGCCAGCGAATCCTCGAAGTTCATGATCTCCAGACCATATTTTTCGCCTATTTCAGGCGGTACCATGAACTCTTCTAGCCCGGTGTCCACCAGTATATTCTTCTCTCCCCCGGCAATATAAAAGACGTAGATGGGAATCCAAATGCGCCTTCCGTAATAACGTTGATAGGTCATTATCCCTTGGTCGGTTTCATTGGCGCCTACCGTGAAGGGGCATATAGTGTATTGCTTCATGATGTTGTTTTCTTTTACTTGTAATGCTTGGATTGTGTCAAGGACCAAGTTAATTCCCCACCCCCCCGGGCCAAGGTTATTCCCCACTTTTGCCATAAGAGAGACAAAAGT
>CAYSYZ010000010.1:15503-28912 GCA_964435205.1 uncultured Desulfovibrionales bacterium | reverse complement strand
GAGGGGAGTTTCCGGGTGGAAACCAGCTATCCCTTCCGGAGTCATTTTCTCTAGAGCGCTGCTCTTTAGCCATCTATTCCCCCGGTTTAACTACTTCAATGGCTCGCTTGCTACAAATCCGGCAGAATGCGCCCGGCCTGTCTGTTAATGATTAAAGGAACCTGGCAAGAAATATCATGAAATCAAATGGATGGTCAAGGAGATTTCCGGGTTGGGCTCCCGGTGCTTTGTTGGGTCTTTGAGTTCTTTCACCCTCTCTTGTCCGGTGGTCTAAACCCAATCTGCCCTTTTTTCGGAGCAGGTGGAGTCATAAGCTGGCGGATCGCATCAAAGACCACTCTAAATTGGGCATCGTACTTCTTTTCCAGGTCAGCAAGTTTACGGGCAAGGTCTTTATTGGTTGCAAGCATTTCACGGAGCTTTACGAAAGTCCGCATGCTGGCAATGTTTACCTGAATGGCGCGTTCACTGTTAAGGACGCTGGAAAGCAATGGGGTTTATCAGTAAGTTACCCCTCATCCCTCCCCTCTCCCGCAAGGGGGAGTGGGAGTTTTAATGTTTCGGTCTTTTGGATTTTGGTCTTTGGATTTGTTTCGGATTGAGTGCTTCGGATTTAGATTTTTTTGCGTCCTCTGCGCCCTGGCGGTGAATAGTTAAATCTTACCGGTACTTCTCAAACTCCCCGCCATACTCGATCTTTGCCTTTCTCCTTAACCCATCCAGCCATTCCTTCAAAATTTCTTCCCTTTGGGTAAGGAGGAGTCTCTCCTTTATGCCCTGTCTCTGCGCGTCATATATCTCCTTCGGGGCCTCTTTGACACCGGCCAGACTGACCACGTAAAATACGTCCCCCGCCTTTATCGGGTGCTGAATATAGGAATGGGCAGGGGTAAGTACTGCCAGTTCCCCTGCTGATCGCGCAAGTGGAAACTCGCTGCCGGAAAGAGAGGCCGGATTTATATACCCGGTCTTATGGGCGGAAAGTCCATGCTTATGGACTAACTCCGCATGTTGCCGTCCGGCCTTAAGTTCAGACACAAATCCATTCGCCTCAGACTCTGCCAGGTGTAGGGCCTGACTCTCCACAAAATCCGCCTTCAACTTTGCACTAACATCCCCAAATTCCGGTACAAAGGAATCCTTTCTCTCCATAACCTCACAGACGAAATATCCCCGGGGCAGTTTAATTAATGAGCTCAATTCTCCTTTTTTCAGGGCCAGGGCTGCACGATTGAAACTCACCTCGTGTCCTATCCCTTTTACTTCTCCCTCTTCAGAAAAGAAATCTGTATCCAGGAGAGATATTTTTTGAGCCCTGGCATATCTTTCCAGTCCACCCACCCTTATAATCTGTTCGTATGCCTTTGCCGCCTCAGCCACGGTTACTTCCTGAACCTTTTTCCCGGCCAGGATCTTTTTGATATTTGATTGCACCGCGGCCAGAGGTCTTACCGTTGATGGTATTACATCAGTCACCTTAATTATGTGCAGGCCGGCACTGCTTCTGACGACGGGGCTTAGGCTGCCTTTCTGTAATGTGAAAACACTCTCTTCGAAAGATGGCTCTGTAACTCCCCGCTGCAAGTAACCGAGGTCACCAGCATTCATAGCACTTTTGTCCTGGGAAAACCGCCTGGCCAGACCGGCAAAGTCTTCGCCGGCTTTTGCCTTCGTAAGCACCTCTTCCGCCTTTGCCTGAACCTTCGTTACTTCCTCACCGGTCATCGATGGGTTCAAGGCAAAAAAGATATGGCTTACTCTTCGTCTTTCCGGTTCTTTAAACTCTTCTCTATTGATCTTATAGTAATCCTCTATCTCCTCTGGCGATACCCTCACCTTGTCCGCATAATCTTTGAACAAGAAACGGGCATACCGCACCCTAACCCTGGTCGGTACACGATAATCTTCCCGGTGGCCATTAAAATACTCCCGGAGGTCAGACTCGTCTGTCTTGACCTTATTCTTAAATGCAGCGGCGGGGAAAGGTACGTAAGTCAGGTCTATTTGACGATTGGCATACTGAAAAGCGCTCCAGGCTTCATCCTCGGAGACCTTAGCAAACCGGCCTAGTGTCTGAGAAACCTTGGCCCAGAGAAGCTCCTTACGCAATCCCTCTTCAAAAGCAGCGGGGGTCAGCCGTGCGTTGGCCAGAATTCGCCCGTATCTTTCCTCGTTGAACCGACCGCCTTCATTAAATACTGGCATGCGGCGAATATATTCTTTGATCTCCTCATCGCTTACCCTGAGATTGAGCTCCGCCGAACCCTGTTCAACAAGGATTTCCCGGATCAGGGCATCCAGCACCGCCTTCTCCAGGTTCATCTTTTTCAATAATTCTTCAGAGAAGGCATCCCCGTAGACCTGCTGATAATTCTTAAGGGCACTGCTATAGGCCTTTTGATAATCGGTCCTGGTTATAACGCGGCCGTTTACTTCCGCCACGGTGTCAGCGCGCTGGGATCGTATGGTCCCGATACCCCAAAAAACAAAAACTGCAATAATAGCCCCCAGGATGATCTTTATAAGCCACGCCTGTGTATGCTTGCGAATTCTGTTCAGCATAAAGCCCTTCCCCCTAAAGCGCCTCACGAACGTAATTTAGAAGCCCGCCTGCCAGTAACGCATCTCGTTCCCTTTTCTGAACGGTCAAATTGGCCGTAAACCGATATTCCCGTGTTTCATTGGTGATAACAATTGGGCCACCGGACTGGACCTGGTCTCTGATATCAGGCACAAATAGGCGATCATGTGCTTGAATAGATTCATAGCCTTCTTCTTTGAGGAATACCAGGGGCAATATGCCAGAGTTAATCAGGTTGCTCTTGTGTATGCGGGCGAAAGACATGGCCAGCACGGCCTTGATGCCGAGATACATTGGCCCCAGGGCCGCATGTTCCCGGCTGGACCCCTGACCGTAATTCACGCCGCCGACAATGAACCCGCCACCAGCCTCTCGCGCCCGGTCATAAAAGGTGGGGTCAACCCGGCTAAAGACATAGCGAGAGATGGCTGGAATGTTGGAACGGAGAGCAGTGATCTTTGCTCCAGCCGGAAGAATATCGTCGGTAGTAATATCGTGGCCCACTTTAATCAGCACTGTGCCTTCTAATTGGGGCGGCATGGCCTCCCGTCTGGGCAGTGGCTGAATGTTGGGCCCGCGAATAATCTCCACCTGTTCGGCAACTGAAGGTTTCAGCGGTGGGATAATAAGTGTGTCGTTAATCAGATAACGCCGCGGCAGAGATACTTTAACCGGTTCACCCAGGGTCCGTGGATCAGTAAGCACTCCCTTTAAGGCTGTGGCGGCTGCCACTTCAGGGCTGGCCAGATAGACGGAGGCACTTTTTGTACCGCATCGCCCCTCGAAGTTACGATTAAAAGTGCGGAGACTTACCCCCCCGGTGGGCGGGGCCTGCCCCATACCGATGCAGGGTCCACAGGTATTTTCAAGAATCCGTGCACCGGAGGCAATAAGGTCATCCAGGTAGCCCTTCCTGGCCAGCATGGCCAGAACCTGCCGGGAGCCCGGCGAGATGACGAGGCTTACGTCGGGGTGGATCGTCCTACCCTTCAAAATCCCGGCGACCGTTGCCAGGTCTTTATAGGATGAATTGGTACAGCTGCCGATCGCTACCTGATCAACCTTCAAACCCTGTAGTTCCGAAACCGTACATACCTTATCCGGCATATGCGGCTGGGCAACAAGAGGTACCAACTGGCTCAGATCTATCTCCATGACCTCGTCGTAGACCGCACCTTCATCCGCTACTATGGGACGGTAAGAATTACCACGCCCCTGAGCCAGCAGGAATGTCCGGGTAAGATCATCACTCGGGAAGATGGACGTTGTAGCCCCGGTCTCTGCACCCATGTTGGTAATCGTAGCCCGTTCCGGCACCGATAGCTGCAGTATACCTTCACCACCGTACTCAAATATCTTTCCTACACCGCCCTTGACCGTGACCTGCCGCAGCAATTCCAGGATGATGTCTTTTGCCGTAACCCACGGGGCCAGTTTGCCGGTTAGCTTCACCAGTACAATCCGGGGCATAGCCAGGTGGAAAGGATACCCGCCCATGGCCAGGGCTACATCCAGACCCCCGGCACCTATGGCCAGCATTCCCAGGCCGCCGCCGGTAGGAGTATGGCTGTCCGAACCAAGCAGTGTTTTCCCCGGGGCGCCAAAACGCTCCAAATGGATCTGATGGCAAATGCCATTCCCCGGCCGTGAAAAGTATAGCCCATACCTGGCCGCCATACTCTGCAAAAAACGATGATCATCAGCATTCTCAAAACTGACCTGCAGGGTGTTATGGTCAACATAGCTTACCGAGACCTCCGTCTTGACCCCGGGTGCACCGAGGGCCTCAAATTGAAGATAAGCCATGGTGCCGGTTGAATCCTGGGTCAATGTATGGTCAATACGAAGGCTTATCTCTTCCCCTGGAGCTAAATCCCCTTCTACCAGATGCTCTCTTATAATCTTCTCGGCAATGGATAACTTCATAGGAGAGAGTTCCTCGCTTTCCTAATAAATCAGGTCTTCTAGATAACACCAAAAAAGAAATTAAGTCAATGAGCAGCGGGTAGCGGCCAAACACTTAAAGGATTCCACGCTGCGGTATATTCCCCTTGCATTATTACCAGGGTTAAACTTACAATAGTTATTAAGTCCACATAAGGAGGCTGAATATGGATAATAAGGACACAGGGGTAAAAGTAGTTGGCGCCTTTTTGCTTGGCGGAATCGTTGGTGCCGGCCTGGCCCTCCTGCTTGCCCCACAATCAGGTAAAAGGACCAGGGAAGATATAGCCTGGGTGGCTACCAAAGCCAAACGCCGGGCAGGAGATATAGCGGAGGATGTAACCCACAGCGTCAAACATGTGCTAGATGATGTAAATGAGTTACTTTCAGGTGTCATCAGTCATGGAAAAGACCTGACCGAAGATGTAAGGAAAAGATTACTGGGGATTATAGAGGAGGGCCAGAAAACCTTTGCCGAACAAAGGGAAAAAATCTTGAGATCAGCAAAATAGACCCTTAAAAGAGCTCTCTTTACGGCAGAAATAGCTTCTTCTCGGGTTTGAATCTCAAGTTTGTCTCACTTACCCCCTACCTTGAGCCCGGGTATCTTGTCGGGTACCGGGTTGTCTCTTGACAAACAGCCTTGTGGTTATTATCGTTAGCAATATCAAGCTAAGAGTGCTAACGATTCAATCATGGTAAAAATTGATCTCATAGAGCGAGGACGCCGGGTATTTCAGGCCGTAGTTCAGGAGTATATTGAAACGGCAGAGCCTGTTGGCTCACGCCGCGTCTGCCACAAGTACAGTTTCGACCTGAGTCCAGCTACCATCCGCAATATTATGGCGGACATGGAAGACATGGGACTTCTCACCCAACCTTATACCTCGGCTGGCCGGATACCCACCGAAACCGGGTGGCGCTTCTATGTGGATAGCGTATTAGAAGTTGGTCCTATGTCTGACGCTGAAAAAATTCTGCTGGCTGGCAGCCTCAGGAAAAAGGCATTCCTTAATGAAGTTTTAAAGGATTGTTCTCGCGCATTATCAGCCGTTTCCGGTCATACCGCTATTGTGTCTGCTCCATCCGTTACACAGGCTGTATTCAAACACATAAAATTCCTCCGGGTCCGTAAGGGCATCGTGTTGGTAATATGTATCTCTCAGGCCGGTATTGTTCAAAATAAGATTATAGAAGTGGAAGAAGACCTCAGTCAGGCTAAACTCGATAAGTTTTCACAGTATTTAAATGAAATGTTATGTGAAACGACGCTGGAAGAGGTAAAAAAGAAAATTCTGCGTGAGATGGAGGCTGAAAAGGATTTATTCGACCGGTTGCTTTCCAGTGCCCTGGAACTAAGTGAGGAAGAATCACCTGGTGGTGAAAGGACTGTATACATCGAAGGAAAAACAAACATCCTGAAATATCCAGAGCTTTGCGAAGTGGAAAAAATGAAAGCCATCTTCGAGGCGTTCGAAGAAAAAAGTATCCTGATCAAGCTGTTGGACAAATGCATGACCTCGCATGGAGTCCAGGTATTTATCGGTTCGGAAAGCAACTGCAATGCCATGGAAAAATGCAGCATTATTGTATCCCCTTATGTAACCGCAAAAAATACATTGGGTACTCTTGGAGTAATTGGCCCGATGCGTATGGATTATCGTAAAGTTATACCATTAGTGACTTACACCGCTCAGGTTCTTGGAGAGTTGATTGATGAGTGTTCCTGATCAGCTCAGTCCGTTATCAGTCCGTTAAATGACAAATAATAAAGGATGAATTATGTCATCTGGTAACAAAAAGATAGAGAAAGAAGCAGAAGACATTAGGATTGAAACAGGCAAAAAGGCCCCAAAACCGGAAGAGAAACCGGTTACTAAAAAAACTACTGAGGAATTATTATCTCTGCTGAAAGAAAAAGAAGAAGAGGCCCGTGCCAACTATGACCGCATGCTACGTACAGCTGCCGAACTGGAGAATTACAAAAAGAGGGTGGAAAAAGAAAAGGCAGAGCACATTAAGTATGCAAATGAGGCCTTTGTTAAGGAACTCTTGCCCATACTGGACAATCTGGAGCGGGCGGTTGAGCATGGCAAAAATGATAATGCCGATAAGCAGGCCCTTCTGGACGGTGTAGAAATGGTTCTGAAGGAATGCATCAATACGATGGAAAAACTTGGTCTTAAAGCGCTGGATGCTTCCGGTAAAACGTTTGATCCCCAATACCATGAAGCAGTTATGGTAGAAGAAAACGATAGTGTCGATAACAACACAATATTAAACGTACTTCAAAAGGGGTATATGTTTCAAGATCGTCTCCTGAGGCCGGTTATGGTAGTGGTCTCCCGGCGACCGGCGGAAAAGGCCAGCGACACTTAATATATTCGGGAGCGCTCATTTAAGGAGGATAAGATGGGTAAAGTTATTGGTATAGATCTGGGTACAACCAACTCTTGCGTGGCTATTATGGAGGGAAACGAACCCAAGGTAATCGCCAACGTTGAAGGCAGTCGAACCACACCATCCATAGTGGCTTTTACAGAAAGTGGTGAGCGATTGACTGGTCAGATAGCCAAAAGGCAGGCTATTACGAATCCCACTAATACGGTCTTTGCCATTAAGCGGCTTATAGGTCGCAAGTATAAAGATGCCGAGGTACAGAAAGCAATTAAGGTCATCCCCTACAAGATCGTGGAAGGATCGGGAGGGGATGCCTATGTACGAATCAGGGACAAGGACTACAGCCCTCCGGAAATATCAGCCATGGTCCTGCAGAAGATGAAACAGACTGCCGAGGAGTACCTGGGGGAGAAAGTCACCGAAGCGGTCATTACAACCCCTGCATACTTTAATGACAGTCAGCGCCAGGCGACCAAGGACGCCGGTCGCATTGCAGGATTAAATGTCCTGCGCATCATCAACGAACCGACGGCGGCCTCTCTGGCCTATGGCCTGGAAAAGAAAAAAGAGGAAAAAATTGCTGTTTTCGATCTCGGCGGCGGGACGTTTGATATCTCCATCCTTGAAATCGGAGAAGGTGTCTTTGAGGTCAAGTCCACCAACGGAGATACTTTCCTGGGTGGAGAGGATTTCGACTTACGTGTCGTTGACTACCTGGCAGATGAGTTCAGAAAAGATCAGGGGATCGACCTCAGGCAGGACAAAATGGCCTTACAGAGGCTAAAAGAAGCAGCGGAAAAGGCCAAGATGGAACTTTCCACTTCACTGGAGACGGACATTAACCTTCCTTTTATAACTGCCGATGCTACTGGCCCCAAACACCTGACCACGAAGTTAACCCGTGCCAAGTTGGAATCTTTAGTAGAAGACCTGATCAATAAAGTAGAAGAGCCGTGCCGGATCGCCTTGAAAGATGCCGGGCTCAGCCCTTCAGATATAAACGAAGTAATCCTGGTTGGCGGCATGACACGTGTGCCAAAGGTACAGCAAAAGGTCCGGGAAATATTCGGCAAAGAGCCCCACAAGGGCGTCAATCCGGATGAGGTTGTGGCAATCGGAGCGGCCATTCAGGCAGGTGTACTCAAGGGCGAAGTAAAGGATGTCCTGCTTCTGGATGTAACGCCGCTTTCACTGGGAATCGAGACCCTTGGCGGTGTCTTTACAAAACTCATTGAAAAAAATACCACTATTCCTACAAGGCGTAGCCAGATATTTTCCACGGCAGCAGATACCCAGCCAGCCGTATCTATTCACGTAATGCAGGGTGAACGCGAGATGGCCGCATATAACAAGACCATCGGACGTTTTGAACTGGTAGGCATTCCTCCCGCCCCGCGCGGTGTCCCACAAATCGAAGTCACCTTTGATATCGATGCCAATGGTATCCTCCACGTTTCGGCCAAGGATCTGGGTACGGGTCGTGAACAGTCCATAAAGATTACCGCATCCAGCGGCCTATCCGAGGAAGAGATACGGAAGATGGTTCGTGACGCCGAATCCCATGCCGAGGAAGACCGGAAAAAGAAGGCGCTAGCGGAGGCGCGAAACCACGCCGATACCTTAATCTATAGCACCGAGAAATCGATAGCGGATTTAGGCGCTAAGCTCGACGCTACCACCAAGAGCAACATAGAAGATGCCATTACTCACCTAAAAAAGGCCATGGAAGGAGAGGACGTCGATGAGATAAAACGACGATCAGAGGAGTTGACCAAGGCCTCGTACAAACTGGCCGAAGCGCTATATGCTAAAACGGCTCAGGCCGAAACAGCCACCGGTGGTCAGGAGGCTGCAGGCAGGGAAGAAGAGGCTAAAAAGGGTGAAGAAGAAGTGGTAGATGCAGACTTTGAAGAAGTTAAGTAACATATAACCGGGTGTGGAAGGCGGCTTCAATTGGAACTACTCCCAAAAGGAGCCGCCTTCACCCCTTTTTTATGAGTTCTAACCTGACCCCAGTTTAACTTTATACAGCCGGCATAAGACCGATAATTGTTTGGCAAACTCATCACACTGATTGTTTTTATCCTCTTAATCACCATACCATTTGGCTACTGGCGGGCTAAAACCCGCAAGTATTCTCTGGCCTGGTTTATTGCCATTCACATCCCCATCCCCGTCCTTTACCTTATACGTAAACAGATGGGGCTCTCCCTTTATTCCTTGCCGGTCATAACCGTGTTTTTCATCCTGGGCCACGCCCTTGGGGCACGTTTGCACAAATCTTTAGCAAATTAGCCGCGTTCAACTGCGAACGCACCTCCCTTCCCGTCCCTACATTTTCCTCCATGGAGCTACAACCTTGCTATTAACATAGCACTAATACCTTCAATAAAAGTTAGTAGACCGGAACTCTTCCTTTCAGGATGCAAATAGTGTAAGTATATGGAGTAGTGAGAAGAAATCATTGGGTTATATTAATTAAATTAATAAGATGACACTCACATGAGAGAGGTACCATGGAAAGTGTACTGATAGTCGATGACGAAGAAAACTATTTGATTGTATTAAAGGAATTGCTATCTGAGGAAAATTACGAAGTCGTAACCGCCGGAAATGCCCTGGAAGCCCTGGAAACATTTAAGGAATCTGATTTTGACCTGGTACTGACTGATATGAAAATGCCGCAAATGGACGGCATAGAACTCCTGGAAAGGATCAGGTCTATTAATAACGAAATACCGGTAATTGTCATGACCGCATATGCCACCGTGGAAAAGGCAGTGGAGGCCATGAAAAAAGGCGCTTTCGATTACATTACCAAACCTTTTCGCAATGATGAGATAAAACTGGACATACGCAAGGCCATTGACCTCTATCATCTGAAGCGTGAGAATCTTAAGCTGCGGCGGGAAGTAAGAAGTAAATATCAATTTGGGAATATCATAGGCAAGAGCCCGCAGATGCTCAAAATATACGAAATGATCGAGAAAGTAGCGGCCACGCGAGCAAACGTTCTTATTACCGGTGAAACAGGCACCGGCAAGGAACTGGTAGCCAAGGCCGTACACTATAACAGCCCGCGCAAGAATAATGCCTTTGTCTCTATAAATTGCGCAGTTATCCCGGAAAATCTCCTGGAAAGCGAGCTCTTTGGCCACGAAAGGGGTTCCTTTACTGGTGCTGTGGCCATGCGCAAGGGACGTTTTGAACTGGCCGATGGTGGCACTCTTTTTCTGGACGAAATAGCTGAGATGCCCAGGGCTTTACAAGCAAAATTGCTAAGGGTGTTGCAGGAGATGCAGTTTGAACGGGTCGGCGGGACAAAGACGCTCAAGGTAGATGTACGCGTCATTGCAGCATCCAACAAGGATCTTAAGAAAGAAGTCGAGGCCGGCAATATGCGGGAAGATCTTTATTATCGCCTAAATGTTGTCCACCTCCTTTTACCTCCTCTTAGAGAGAGGCCCGATGACATACCTTTGCTGGCAGCACATTTTTTGCAAAAATACGCTAAAGAATTAGGTAAAGACGATTTACAGATATCAAGACCGGCCATGTTTGAACTCTGCACCAGATCCTGGCCCGGTAACGTGCGCGAACTGGAAAATGTTATCGAACGGGCAGTGATTCTGGCCGCTGATCGCGAAATAGCAGTAGATGATATAGCAGCGGAATCACCGGAAACAGAAAGTGCCGTGCTGGACATAGACCGCTTTGTCCCCATGCAGGTCAAGCTAAACGACGCCCTGGAACAGATCGAGTCCAGGATGATTAAGCGCGCCCTGGCTACTGCCGGGAATGTACAGGTCCACGCGGCAGCTATGCTTGGTATTACAAAAAGTCTCCTGCAGTACAAAATAAAGAAATACAACCTCTAGGTGAGAATCGAAAAATCTTCCTTGTCTCCATTTTTCCCTTGCATATCATCTTCGAATTAAGTTATTAAAGGTTGCCTTTTGTTCTTCAGTTTTTTTCTACTGTTTAGCTCTTGCGTCCAATAATATATTGGCAATATTGTATTAATCTTTGGGGGATTTAGGTGAAATTTCAGATGGATATCAACAAAGAATCGTTGACCTCGGAAGAAGAAAAATCCCTGGAAGCTATCTGGAGAAGTTGTGCCCGGCGTATCATTTTGAGCACAACCCTGGCTGGCAGCGGGCACCCAGGCGGTTCCCTCTCATCTCTCCACTTACTAATCATGCTTTATTCCGTGATTAGACATAAGCCGAAGAATCCGCGTTGGACGAAAAGAGACCGCGTGGTAGTCAGCATGGGGCACATATCTCCCGGGGTGTATAGTGTTCTAAGCGAATTTGGGTACTTTCCTGAAGAGCGATTTCTACTTGAATTTCGCAAGGCCGGTTCACCTTTTGCCGGACATGTGGAGCAGGGCGTACCGGGGGTAGAATGGAACACCGGAAATCTGGGCCAGGGTCTTTCAGCCGCAACAGCCATGGCTTTAGCCAGCAAACTCAAGAAACAGGATAATCAGGTCTTCTGCCTCATGGGTGACGGGGAACAGCAAAAGGGCCAGATCAGTGAGGCCAGACGATTCGCCTTCAAGTATCAGCTGTCAAACCTGATTGCTATTATAGATCGAAACAGATTGCAGATTGGCGGAGATACCCAGGAGGTAATGCCGCAGAATATTCGTGCCGAATATAAAGCGAACGGATGGAACGTCTTTTACCTGGAAGACGGGCACGATGTGGAAGCTATTTTCGCCACACTACGGAAAATCAAAAAGGGCGAAGTGGATAATCCTCATCTACCAACGGCGGTCATTGCACGCACCATAATGGGCAATGGCATCTCTTTTATGGAAAACAGAAGCAAGTATCATGGCCAAACTCTGGGGCCAGACGAGGCCCGGAGGGCCTTAGATGAACTAGGCTTCGCCGATGATATTTCCCTTTGGATGGAAAAGAGAAAGAAAAACCGAATCCTGTCTCCTGCGGCCCACTATACACCCCCCTACCCGTCTATCGTTGCTGGCACTCCCATAACCTATGACGCCAGCAAAATGACAGATAACCGTTCAGCCTATGGGGCAGCGTTGCTGGATATAGCGAAGGCCAGTAATGTCCGGGGCCGTTGCCCAAAAGTCGTCGGCTTTTCTTGCGATCTTGAAGGCTCAGTCAAGATGGACAAATTTCGTGATTTATGCCCGGAAGCCTTTTTTGAAACAGGTATCCAGGAACATCATGCGGCGTCCGTTGCCGGCGCTATGAGCCGGGAAGGTTTTGTCAGTTTCTTCAGCACATTTGGAGTATTTGGTGTGGGAGAATCTTACAACCAGCACCGTCTGAACGATATAAATGAGACCTCGCTTAAGCTTGTATGTACCCACCTGGGGCTGGATGTGGGTGAGGACGGCCCCACTCACCAGTGTATCGATTATATTGGTCTTCTTCACAACCTCTTTAATTTTTCCATCTTTATGCCAGCAGATCCAAACCAGACCGACCGGATTACTCGGTACGTAGCCGCCAACCCGGGGAACCACTTCGTCGGAATGGGACGTTCGAAAACGCCGGTCATAACCGATAAAAATGGCGAGCCTTTCTTTGGACCTGACTACGAATTTAAACCTGGCCGTGCCGACTGGCTGCGCAAGGGCAAGGATGCTTGCATATTGAGTTATGGGGCGATGATCCCGCGTGCCCTGGCCGCAGTAGACACCTTGAAGGAAAAACATAACTTATCTGTCAGCCTACTCAATATGTCTTCTATCAAGCCCCTTGACCGGCGCAGTGTAATCAAGGCTGCAAAAACCGGGGTCCTGCTAACGGTCGAAGATCACAACGTCCAAACCGGTTTGGGCAGAATCGTTGGCGATGTTCTGGCCGAAGAAGGTATGGAGGTTGCCTTTGCCAAATTAGGGGTAACAGCATATGGTGCATCAGGACATCCAGATGATTTATACCACATGCAAGGTCTGGATCCTGCATCCATAGCCGGGACGGTTCAACGTCTGATAAAAAAGAAGGCATGAGTAATAGTAAAACATCCCTCAGAAAATAACCGGTTCTTTGCCCCAATCTTCCAGATAATTTTCTATCCCTCAGAATTTCTTCAAAATTATTTACCCATGCCCTTCCTGAATAAAGACCAGGTGCCTATTCAATAGGAATTGACAATAAACGCTATAATGCTATCATCTGCAAAACTAGCCGTACGGAGACTCGATATGAGCACCATCGTCCGTTTTGGGATATCTATCCCCGCCGACTTGATTGCTTCCTTCGATCATTTCATCGCAGAGCGCCACTACACGAACCGTTCGGAGGCCATCCGGGACCTGATCCGCGACAAGCTGGTACAACAGGAATGGAACGCAAAAATCAAAAACAAACAGGTAATAGGAACGATCGCTTCCGTTTATGACCATCACAAGCGGGAACTACTGAACAAGCTGACGGACCTGCAACACGATTTCCATGAAAATATTATTTCGACGCAGCATATCCACCTCGATCAC
>CAYSYZ010000010.1:8278-15493 GCA_964435205.1 uncultured Desulfovibrionales bacterium | reverse complement strand
ATCTATGTCAGTGTCATTGTCGGAGTCCGTGTCTATATCCACCTCGATCACCACAACTGTCTGGAAGTCATTATCGTGCGTGGCCAGGCGGGTAAAGTGCGTCAACTGGCTGACAAGATTAACGCCCTCAAGGGCATCAAACACACCCAGCTGACCATGACCACATCCGGACAGGATCTCGCATGAAACCTTAAAATTCTTACCATCCGTGTTATCTGTCGAACTGGTCATATTCAGGAACTAAGTAGTAATAAAGTCCGGTTAACTAATTTTACATGGACCTACCGGTCCTCTTTATCCCTCAGCGGTACGTCCACACCCTGGTGAACATGGAATTTACAGTTGACTTTGCGTTGAGATAGCAACTAAACTATTACGAAAGTGCTGATGCCGGGCGTGCAATCCGGTCCCGATACGACATTCCAAAAATTGACAGGAGGTCAGAATGGCAAAGGAATTTTATATTGTTGAAGAAGATTGTTTGGCCTGTGGTTCCTGTGCCGAGCTTTCTCCCGATTGCTTCCGCTTCGAAGAAGGGACTATGGAATATGCAGAGATAATCGATTTTGACTGCCCCGAGGAAAAGGTCCAGGAGGCGATAGATAACTGCCCGGGCCAGTGTATCCTTTGGAAAGAATAGGGTCCTAAGAATACCGGGTAGCCATCGCGGCTAGCGGCCGGTGAGCTTTTTTTATACAGAAACTCTAAGCTCTCCAGCCTTCACCTTTTGTTGCTATTGCCGTTAGTTATGCCCAGCTAATTGTCAAAACCCGGGGATTGTGGTATAAAAATATCCACAATCCCTTTCAAACCCTGAAACTGGGAAATTTGCATGGAATCAACGCACAAAAGGCTGCTAAGTAGACAGGTGCTGGTATTCTTCTGCCTCTGTTGTCTTTCCCTTTTCCTGTGCGCTTGTGCTACCGTCCCGTATACCGGCCGTTCTCAACTCATATTGATCAGTGAGGGGGAAGAGGCGGCTCTTGGTCTTAAATCCTACCGAAAACTTTTGAAAGAATCCCGGCTATCCCAGGATGAGAAGCTGATTGGCCAGGTAAAGCGCGTTGGCAGGCGCATTGCCGACGCAACTGATCGTTCTGACTTTGTGTGGGAATTTAATGTTATCGAAGACGACAAGACCGCCAATGCCTTTTGTCTGCCCGGCGGCAAGGTTGCCATCTACACAGGCATACTGCCTTACACTAAAGATGAAAACGGACTGGCAACCGTAATAAGCCACGAAGTAGCCCATGCCATGGCCCGGCATGGTGGCGAACGCCTGACCACCTCCTTGATTGCCCAGTTAGGGCAAGAGGCTATGAACATCGCCATAAAGGAGCGGAGCGCCATAGCCATACAAACTGCGAACATGGCCTATGGCTTAGGAGCACAAATCGGTTTTATTCTACCTTTCAGCCGGAGTCACGAGCTAGAGGCAGACCGCCTTGGCCTCATCCTCATGGCCCGTGCCGGTTACGATCCCCGAGAGGCCGTTGCCTTCTGGCAGCGTCTGTCACAGGCCGATAAGAAGCAAATCCCTGCTTTTTTGTCCACTCACCCGGCGGATGAAACCCGGATCAACAACATCAAAGTGCATCTTTCTGAAGCGCTCCCATATTACCGTAAAAGACTTGACTAACGACTAAGATTGATTATACTGGCCCACAAAAGGCTGCCGGGTATTCGGGTTTATGGGGAAAGATGCCTTTGGCCTATAAAATTTATGACGTCCTAGTCAGCATACTTTTTATTCTGTTCTTTCCCCTCTTTTTACTCTACACTCTTGTCACCGGCAAATACCGCCAGGGACTTTGGCAGCGTCTGGGTTTGTACCCTGCTTCCCTGAAGGAAAAACTACAGTTGAGCCCGTGTCGTTTGTGGATTCATGCAGTCTCTGTAGGCGAAGTGAGGGTAGCAACTGCCTTAATATCCTCTTTGAGGGAGGTGCTGCCTTCCGATTTTTTGTTTGTCCTCTCCACGGTCACCGAGCAAGGACAAAGAATTGCCAGGGAAAAATTGGGGGACCAGGCGGTCTGCTTTTTTTTCCCAATAGACATCAGCTGGATAGTCCGTCGGTCCTTACGGTTGTTTGACCCGAAGGCTGTAATTTGCTTGGAAACTGAACTCTGGCCGGGTTTTGTTCACCAGGCATATCGTTATGGCAGTAAAATTATACTGGTTAACGGCCGGATATCAATGCGCTCTTTTGTTCGTTACCAAAAAATCAAGCTGTTTATGCAACCTGTCCTTAAGGCGTTTGAGCACTTAAGCATGATTCGAGATGATGATGCCGAACGAATCATAGCCCTGGGAGCAGAAAGAGATAAGGTGGTAGTCCAGGGTAACGCCAAATATGACCTTCTCGCGCAGCAGGCCAGACCAGAAATCGAAGTAGCGATGAGGAAGCGGCTGGGCATTTCTCCCCAGGATCTTATCTTCATCGCCGGAAGTACGCATACTGGCGAGGAGGAAATCATACTTCAAGCCTACCAGTTGCTCCAGAAGAAGTACCCGGATATGTTATTGATCATAGCCCCACGCCATATAGAAAGAATCCCTGAAGTTGAGGCCCTACTTAAGAATAATGGCCAGAGCTACCGTAAATGGAGTAACCTCAATGTTGCGACCAGACAATCCGTTATCCTGCTGGACTCTGTAGGGGATTTGTTCGATCTCTACAGTATCGGCTCCATCATATTCTGCGGCGGCAGCCTTATCCCCTATGGTGGACATAATATACTGGAGGCGGCGATCTGGGGTAAGGTGGTCTTCTACGGACCATCCATGCGTGATTTTTTGGATGCCAAGATGCTTCTTGAATCGGTTATGGCCGGCGTGGAGATCAGAGATGCGCGTGACCTTGTACAAAAGGCCCTGTGGTTACTGAGAAATCCAGATGAACTCCAGGTACGTGGGGCACAAGGGAAAAAGGCTGTGCAGGCCAGCCAGGGAGCGGCACGAAGGCAGGCTCTTCTTATCAAACAGGCACTGGAAGGCCTTTGTAGCCGGGAAGCAGCCTAAGGGCAAGGCCGTCTCAAAGACGGCAGGTTTTTGTTTAAGACTAAGACATTAAGGAAATATTAATATGAATCTGTGGACCCCCCATCGCCCCCATGAAGAATGCGGCGTATTCGGTATATATAATCATCAAGAAGCGGCCAAACTGACCTATTTCGGTCTCTATGCCCTGCAGCACCGGGGGCAGGAGAGTGCTGGAATTGTGACCTCGGATGGTCGCACCCTCCGGGAGCATAAGGCCATGGGGCTGGTTCCGGATATCTTTAACGAGGGCATCCTTTCCAATCTACCCGGGCATATGGCAGTCGGGCACGTGCGTTATTCTACAACCGGTGCTTCCCTTCTTAAAAATGCCCAACCCTTCACCATCTGTCACAAAGGTAAAACCATGGCGCTTGCCCACAACGGAAACCTGGTCAATGCCCGAAGTGTTAGATGCAGTTTAGAAAACAAGGGCTCTATATTCCAATCAACCATGGACAGTGAGGTCATTCTTCATCTGATTGCCAGGTCAGCGCACAAAGGATTGGACGAAGCCTTTACCGATGCCTTTTCTCTGTTAAAAGGGGCCTACTCTATCCTTATGCTAACGGAAGACAAGTTGATCGGCATTCGTGACCCCCGCGGCTTTCGCCCTCTCTGCCTGGGGAAATTAAACGATTGCTACGTATTAGCCTCTGAAACCTGTGCCCTGGATCTTGTCGAGGCTCAATACATAAGAGACGTAGAACCAGGCGAAATAGTGATCATAGACCAAAACGGCCTCCACTCTATAAAACCATTTCCGGCAGTAAAACACTCTTTCTGCGTATTTGAATTGATCTACTTTGCGCGTCCGGACAGCAATATCTTCGGCACCAACGTCTATATGGCCCGCAAACGCATGGGAGAGTTGCTGGCTAAAGAGGCAAAAGTCAAAGGGGATTTCGTCATGCCTTTTCCTGATTCCGGTAATTATGCCGCGGTAGGCGTGGCCCAGGCTTCCCATATACCCTTTGAGCTGGGTGTAATCCGGAACCATTATGTTGGTAGAACCTTCATCCAACCATCGCAAAGCATGCGCGACTTCGGAGTAAAGGTAAAGCTTAATCCGGTCCGATGTCTGCTTAAGAACAAGCGGGTGATAATTGTTGAAGATTCTATTGTAAGGGGGACGACATCGCGTACCCGCGTACGTACCATCAGGGAAGCTGGAGCCCGGGAGGTGCACATGCTGGTAAGTTGCCCGCCACACCGCTTCCCCTGCTATTACGGCGTTGACTTTTCTACTTTAGGGGAATTGATCGCCTCCAAATTCTCGGTAGAAGAAATCCGTGGCTATCTTAGTTTAGACAGCTTACATTACCTCAGCCTTGAGGGGTTACTGAACTCAGTCAACGGTGAACAAAACAACTACTGTCTGGCCTGCTTTGATGGTAATTATCCCATACCACTGGAAGAAGAATTCTCTAAGCTTTGCCCGGAAAAAAAATCGTAGGCCGCTATGGTACTATCACAGGCAAAAGAAGTCCTTCGGATCGAGGCAGAAGGCATCCTGAAGCTCATAGATAAGGTCGATAGCCAGTTTGCAAAGATCGTAGAATTAATCTATGAGACAAAAGGCCGGGTTATCGTCACCGGTATCGGCAAGTCGGGAATTATCGGCCGAAAAATTGCCGCCACCTTAAGCAGTACCGGGACTGCTGCCCTTTTTCTGCATCCGGTGGAGGCCATGCATGGTGACCTGGGCATGGTCGGCAAGCATGACGTTGTAATCGCGATTTCCAACAGCGGGGAGACGAAGGAATTGATCGAACTCATCCCCCGCATAAGGCATCTTGGCGCCAAAGTCGTGGCTATGACCGGCGGCCTAAAGTCAACGCTGGCTGCCCAGAGCAACGTGGTCCTAGACGTAGGAGTAGAACGCGAGGCCTGCCCCCTTGGCCTGGCCCCTACAGCCAGTACCACGGCCGCCCTGGCTATGGGTGATGCCCTGGCCGTAACCCTCCTGAACAAACGCAATTTTAACGAACGTGATTTCTTCCGTTTCCATCCCGGCGGTGGGCTGGGCGACAGGCTGAAAGTCCTGGTCCGGGAAGTAATGCTAAAAGGGCCTAAAATTCCGGCGGTACCGACGGGAACCATGCTTCCCGAGGCCATAAGAGAACTGCATGCTAAAAACCTGGGAGCAGTGCTCATAACCAAGGGAAGACAAAAACTCGTGGGGATCATTACGGACGGCGACCTCAGGAGGGCCATCTTAAAATATGGCCGGCTTGACGAAATGAGCGTTACAGAAATTATGACTCCTGACCCTAAAACCATCAGCGCCGACATGCTGGCCGCCGACGCCTTAAGCGTCATGCAAAAACACGAGATAATGGTATTAGCTATAGTTGACGGTAAAAAAACGGTAAAAGGAATCCTGCACCTCCAAGACCTGCTGGGGAAAGGCGAATTCAAGTTTCTTGTATAATAAACCAGATGTAAAAGAATCTATAGGCTGCCAGGGACGAAAGGCACGCTAGAACAAAAAGGAATCGCTCATGAAAGAGTCTGATTTCTCCGAGATCGACACTACCATACAAACACTCGGCCCAGCTAAGATAGACTCACCCATTCGGCACATTGAAATTGGAGAAGAGTATACTAACTTTACCTCGGACGTTGACCGCATAGTCTACGACCACAGAGAAAAATATTTTCATTACTGTGTAGAAAAGAAAAAAGAACCTTTGACCCTTGAGCTGGCCGGTCCAAGAAAAAGAATATATTTTGATCCCCAAAAATTAAGATGTGCTCTGGTTACCTGTGGAGGGCTGTGCCCTGGGATCAACGATGTCATCCGCTCCATAGTCCTGGCCCTTTACCACACCTACGGTGTCCGTCACATCTATGGTATACGTTACGGGCTGCAGGGATTCATCCCCAGATATGGCCATGACATGGTAGACCTAACTCCTTCCGTAGTGGCCAACATCCATGAAATGGGCGGAACGTTTTTGGCCTCTTCCCGCGGCCATCAGGACATAGAAGAAATTGTTGATGCCCTGGAAAGATTGAACATTGGATTGCTTTTTCTTATCGGCGGCGATGGGACTCTCCATGCCGCTGCCGCCATAACCGATGAAATCACAAGACGCAAACAAAAAATATCGGTTATCGGCATTCCAAAGACCATTGACAACGATATCTACCTCGTTTCCAAGTCCTTCGGGTTTGATACGGCAGTAGAAATGGCCGCTCAGGCCATCCGATCAGCACACACAGAGGCCATAGGGGCACCAAACGGAATTGGCCTGGTCAAGCTCATGGGCCGGCATTCTGGCTTCATCGCCGCTAATGCCGCCTTGGCCCTAAAAGAGGTCAATCTTGTACTTATCCCCGAGATCGACTTTGATATTGAGGGCGAACACGGGTTTTTGAATATCTTGAGAAAAAGGCTTCTGGCACGAAAGCATGCGGTTATCGTCGTGGCCGAAGGAGCCGGTCAAAAATACGTTACGGGCAAAGAAGTTGAGCGGGATAACTCTGGCAACATAAAGCTAGGTGACATTGGCGAGTACTTACGTGAACAGATTAAAGACTATTTTGGCAGGATCAAGATACCTGTCAACATACGTTATATCGATCCCAGCTACATCATTCGCAGTGTTCCGGCGAATGTGAACGACCGTATTTTCTGTGGCTTCCTGGGTCAAATGGCCGTGCATGCCGGCATGGCCGGTAAAACCGGTATGCTGGTCACCCTGTGGAACAACTGTTATGTCCATGTGCCGCTGAAAAGCGCTCTAGCACGAAGAAGGCAGGTAGAGCCTAATAGTCGACTCTGGCTCAGCGTGCTCGAGTCTACAGGCCAGCCTTCTCTGAAGAATTCAGACTATACGGCAGGGGAAACGCTCGTTCACAAGGAAGAAAAAGGAAGCCCAGACCTCTCCAAAAGCCCCGGGCCCAAACGCAGTAAGGCAGGCAAGAAAAGCAGCTGACTCCGCCACAAAGAATGCCGAATTTGCAGCAATAGAAGTTCTTGAATCTCTATTGATTCAGCTGAGGAGGTCTGGTAAGCTGTTGGTTAGATTGGCCTTGACAAGCCTGCCATGCTTATGGTAGCTATACGACCTCTTTTCGGTTAATATGGGCCGTTAACTCAGGCGGTAGAGTATCTGCCTTTTAAGCAGAGAGTCGCGGGTTCGAGTCCAGCACGGCCCACCACTATTA
>CAYSYZ010000010.1:0-8268 GCA_964435205.1 uncultured Desulfovibrionales bacterium | reverse complement strand
ACTGAAGCTTTTTACTGTGCCGTCCAAACTTTGACTTTTTACGAAGCCGTCAAAGTTGATTCAATTACGAATGTCTGGTAAAGTAGCTCTTAATTTGGCCTTGACAAGTTTGCTTTGTGTATGGTAGCTATACGGCCTCTTGCCTGCTAATGCGGGCCGTTAACTCAGGTGGTAGAGTATCTGCCTTTTAAGCAGAGAGTCGCTGGTTCGAGTCCAGCACGGCCCACCAGTAAATAACAGAAGAAGCGAAGCACGTCCCCATCGTCTAGTCAGGTCCAGGACACCGGCCTTTCACGCCGGCAACACCGGTTCAAATCCGGTTGGGGACGCCAGTAAAACCAAGAGGCTAACCAAAGATGGTTAGCCTCTTTTAGTTTGCCTGTGCAAACCTGAAATTAATACTCCTCACGGTTAATCTGACAATAGCTTCTTTCGTGATCACAGGAAGGACATTTTTCCGGCGGCGTGGTTGCCTTAACTTTTCAAAACCTCTTCTCTTAATTCCTGTGATCTTCTGGTTGCTGCCTCAACCGTATCCATCAGGATGCCATTGAAACCGGCCCTGGCCATAACATGCAGACCGGCTATGGTGGTGCCGCCGGGCGAGGTGACCATCTCCTTAAGGCAGCCCAGGTGCTCACCCGTCTCCATAGCTAATTTCACCGAACCGAGTACGGTCTGCAGGGTAAGTACCCTGGCCACCTCACGGGAAAGTCCCATCCTGACCCCGGCATCAATGAAGGCCTCCATAATGGCAAACACATAGGCCGGGCCGCTCCCAGAAAGACCGGTGACGGCATCCAGATATTTTTCTTCAACAATTACCGTCCTGCCTACCGCAGAGAATACCTGTTCAGCAAGCTGTAAGTCCTTTATGCTGGCGTATCTACCTTTGGCCAAAGCCGTCGCTCCCTCGCCGATAAGGGCCGGGGTATTCGGCATGACCCGGATGATACGGATCTTTTCCGGCAGTCTGCCTTCCAGGTATCGCAGAGGGATGCCCGCCGCAATGGAAATAACCAGGTGTTTCGCTGTCACCCCGGGCCTTATTTCATCCAGGACTGCGGCCATCACCTGGGGTTTGACCGCCAGTATGATTACGTCACTCCGGGTGACCAGTTCTTGGTTACTCCGGCAGACATTGATGCCATAAGTCTCTTTAAGATGTTCCAGGCAACCGGTACTGGCGTCGAACACACAGACCTGTTCAGCCCTTAGCACTTTGGCCTTAAGCAGACCCTTAAGGAGGGCCTCTCCCATCTTTCCGCCACCAATAAACCCTATCTTACCTTTTAGTCCCATTTTAACTCCTTTACCTCTTGCATAGTCTCAAATCTTAACCACAGGGCACACAGAGAATTTATTGTCCACAAAAAACTCAAACTTCAAATGGTGAAGTTTTTGCTTCTCTTACGGCGGATCTACCGACATTTAGTTGTTTGGATTTCACCTGAAAATCCCCCTGTATCCCCCTTTTCCAAAGGGGGACTTAACGTATTTCCCCCTCTTTACTAAAGGGGGGTGAGGGGGGATTGTTTTCTTTGCCCTTTGTGTCTCATCTCTTTGAGACACGGCTGTTTCATTTGGAGTTTGGATTCTGGACCTTGTATATTACGCACAAAATATCGCTTACGGCAAGAAAAATGGTTCACTGTAAACTTATATATTATAAAGAAACAACCGCCAACCGGGACATTCGTGCAAAACGTGCAGAAAATTGAAATTCCCTGCGGCAAGCCGCAGGGAATTTCTCACCGTAAGGAATTTTGCCATTTTTGATTCGTTCGCATTCCCCGCAGCTTGCTGCGGGGAATGCGCTCACTATTGCGGTTCATAGCCATTAATAGATGCCTGCACCCTGCCCACGATATTTACCAGCGGACTTAAAGATTGGACATCCTCTCCTTCGATCAGTTTTATGTGTGTGGCATCTACCTTTACCTGGCCCAGGGTGGGGTCAACGGCGAGCCAATAACCCACATAACTTTCCGCCCAGCTATGGTAGAGAAATCCGGTATCCTCCACATAGACAATACCAGAAATAATCTTAGTGGGTATACCGGCGGCCCGGGCCAGGGCCGCATAGAGATAGGTATGGGCCTGACATTCCCCTTCGCGGGAACGAAGGACGTTAAGTGCGGTAAAAGAATCCGCCGGACTGTCTTTTATCTCCCTGTCCACCCAGGAAGTTAGCCTTTCTGCCACCTTAAGGGCGTCTGTCTCTCCCGCAATAATGTCACTGGAGAGTTTTACGATATCCGGATGGTTACTTTGGATAGAGCCGGTGGGGAGGAGGTATCTTTTATATCTGTCATCCCGAATAGGAATGGGTTCGCTTTTATACCCGGAAAGATCAGGGACTTCTACCAGGAATTGGTAATTCTTACCCGTATCCAGCGAGACAACCTTAATTTTCTGCCTTTCATCCTCATTTAAAAAGGCCCCATTATCTAATCCGGTAAGAATTATATCCAGTTTCCTTATCTGGCGCGGGCAAGGAATCTTCACTTCCGTCTTGATAAGGCTAAAATCAAGGAGCAGGTCTTTCTTGCCCAGGCTCCCCTGATAAATAAACTCCTTAGCCATGGTCTCATTTTCCCTGGCCGTGATTAAGACGCCATTTATGGCCGTCTCCAGAAGGGTCTCGCCCCGGGCATTGACCCAACTCGTGGTGGACAGGCCGGTAAGCGTTGTTTCTATCCGGAAGGCCGGCTCGTCCAGTAGTTTACTCTCTTCAAGGCCCACGACCTTCTGGGTAAGTTCCTCAAGCCCCTGAGACTGGACATCATATACCCAATTCCGATATGTCCTTCCCGCCTCCGGTCCTTGAAAATGAGGGATAAGGTTGATAAGACCCATGCCGTATAAGGGGCCGGACAGTTCATAGGCTTTTTCTTCCTCGTATCCTTCCCCGCTAACTTTTACCTGAAGCCGTCCTCCTTCGACCCATCCTCTTGCCAATATCTTTTCCCTGTCCATGATCCGCTCGCTCTCAAAACGAAGCAGCCTCAAGTGGGGACTCACCCATTCCGTGCTCTTTATGACGATTTCTTTCTTAAACCCCATGAAGTTCAGATAGACTACGCCATACGCTTCCACCCTGAAAAGATCCGGAGACGCTGTATCCTCAATCTTGAGGTGGCTAAACCCGATCTTATAACCGTTAAAAATGACGCCAAACCACTGCTCACGAAAGTCTAACCGGGAAATGTCCTCTACACGCGGAGGCGGGGCATAAACTTCAGACTCTTTAAAATAAAGGCCGGCACAGCCGTTGAGGAAGAAAATGACCAGCAACAGAAATGGGATTCTTTTCATATATTGATTCTTCAGATGCCATCCCCATTCTTTCCCCTCTTTTAAAAAGAGGGCCTAACGGAGATTTGTAAAAATCTACCTTCGGGGCACAATACTAAAAACCCTTCCTTCGTCGTAGCATCTTTTTTGAATCAGGTAATCTCCATAAAGATCCAGACGAATTCGCTCCATCCCGGGGAGGAGTTTTTCCGGGAACCTTTTCTTTTCAATCTCGCGGAAAAATTTTTCATACAAAAAATAGACAGAATCCGTAGATCTTTTGGAAAGAAAGCGAACCAGCTTATCCTGTATCTCCTGATCCTCTTCGTTCTCCGCTAGTTGTTTAAGTTTCTCTTCAATTACGTCATCGACATGAGGGATAAGGAACGTTTTTAAAAGAGCCAGGGCCTCATCGCCACGCCCCCAATCAAAAAACAGTTGTATTTTTTCGCCCTGGTAAAGGGCATTATTGGGATCGATGGCCAGGAGCTTATCATACCGGGCCAGGGCCTTAGAAAAGGCGAACTTCCGTGCGTGAAGCCGGGCCAGCTTGAGCAACCCGCCCTCATTATCCGGATATTTCTCCACCCAGTCTTCATATTCCTTTAGTGCTTTATCCAGATCCACATGCTCCAGGGCCCGGGCCAAAAACCATCCGGCCAGGAAGTGTTCGGGATTGTTCTCTTTGATCTTCTGGTACAGGGCCACCTTCTCCGGCCAGTCAAGGAGTTCACTCTTAAATAAGTCATTATTCCAAAAAATGTCGGGACGGCGCTGGCCTAGCCTTTCGATCTCCAGGTCAATAATCTCAAAATATATGCCGTCTCCGGCTTCAAACAGAGATTTCCTGAGTCCGATTAATGCCAGCGCTGAGTATGGCGTTTCCTGTAACGCCGCATTATAAACTGCCACGGCCTGCAGGAATTGTTCACTTTTATAGTAAAGCTCGGCCAGCCCGATCCGCGCCTCTCCGGCCACCTCTCCCCTATTAAACATTGGTTGATAGATACCTGCGGCCTCGTCCCATTTTTTGCGCCCTGTAAGTATTTGAGCCAGTAGAAGACGATCCCCATCACTACCACTGTGAGAAGCAAGATAACTCTTTAGAAGATTCTCAGCCTCTTTGTCCTTATCATCTCTCAGATGAAGAAGCACCAGGCCCCGACCCCCTGCAGCTGAACCCGGATCTTTTAAGATCATCTTCTGATATTCAGCCCGGGCATAATCTGTACGTCCCTCATCGATATAAAGTTCTGCCAGGCCTGTCCGGGCGGCTTCAAGGTCAGGATACCGACTTAAAATGTCTGAATAAATAGTCTGACTCTTATGGTAGTTACCGGAGAGCCTGGCCAGACGGGCGAGGCCAAGCAGGGCCTCCTGCGAGTCGTGATTTTCAGTAAGCAGACGGGCATAACACTTCCCGGCCTCTTCATAATTCTTTAAGCCCTCATAAGTGCGTGCCAGACCGAACTTTGCATTCTTATCATCGGGATAGGTAGCCAGTATCTTCTTATATGTATCCAGGGCTAAATCCAGTTCACCCCTTACCTCATGTGTTTTTGCCAGTCCTTTCAGTGCATCCGGGTTCTTGGCATCATCAGCCAGAACAGAGCAGAATAACTTTTGGGCCGCAGCCACCCGGGCCTGTTTAATAAGGAGATGGGCCAAGGCCAGCTTTGCCGGCGAAAGGTCAGGATAAACCTCGACCACCGTCTGCCAGGCCTGGGTAGCCTCACCTACCCTACCTAATGTCTGTAGTATCGTGGCCCTCTTCACCAGGGCCTCTTTATTCTCAGGCTCAAGGGATAAAATATCCTCAAGGGGCTTAAGGGCCTTTTCTTGTTCACCCATTTTCAGCCATACACCGGCTAAATCAAATTTAAAGCCTATTTTCTTCGGGTAATCCTGGCTTAGTTTCTCATATATAGCGGCTGCCTCTGGATATTGTTTGGTCTTTAAGTAAATCCCGGCCAGCCCTTTCCGGACCTCTTCGTCCTTTGGAGCAAGAGACAGGTAAGCCTTATACTGTTCTATAGCCGCAGGGTATTGTCCGCTGGCAGAAAGGGCCTGGGCCAATATAACCATCCCCTCTTTATGTTTTGGTTCAATCTTTAAAAGGATCTGGAGGTTAGATACAGCATCCTTGTAAAGCCCGAGTTCACTTTCAATCTGCCCTATCTTAAAAAGGAGTTTACTGTCATTTCGATTTTTACTCAGCACCTCTTTCAGATGAGGCAGCGCCTCTTTCTTCTTCTCTTTCTTAAGATAAAGCTGGGCAATCTTCTCGTGGCCGGCCAGATTATCCGGATAATTTTTCAGAAATCCGGCGAGCACACTTATGGCCTCTGCCTCACGACCGGCATTTATAAGAGAATCCACATAACGGTGAACAAAAACCGGGTCGTTGCCTTTAAGGCCGATCAGGCTTTGGTAATAGGCTGCAGCTTCACTAGATTTCCCCAGGTTATCCAGACAGATAGCTATCTTATAAATCAGATCCATGTCGCGGGGGTTTAAATTCAAGGCCTTAAGCAGATGATTAGATGCCTCTGGGTAGCTCTTAAGCTTAAGATAGGCCTCTCCCAGACCCTTCATGGCAGAAAAATTTGCGGGCTCCTTTAAAAGTATCTGTTCGTAAAGTTTGACGGCCCTTTTTTCATTCCCCTGGGCAGCTAAAAGTTCGGCCAGAGGAAGCATGGCATCGATGCGGTCAGGCTTTGACTCTAAAAAAATCTCCAGGGCCTCTATGGCCTCTGTATCTTTACCCAGGTATCTCAATATCTGGGCCATCTCAAGGCGGGCGTCATCGAGGGTAGGCTTGATTTCCAATACTTCCCTGTACAGAACCAGGGCTACGTCATATTTCTTCTGGCGGGTAAATTTACGCGCCAAATCCCATTTGCTTTTCCATCGCGGCGTCTCTTCCTGTTTCATAATTATTCTTGTGCCGGGAACCGCAGGCGGAGAAGCAGCCTTATTACTCGACACCTTGTCGGCTGCCGCTACATCCGCAATCCCCATCAGGAAAAACCAGATCAGAAGGACACAAGCTTTTCTTATCATCCTCTTCCATCCCTCAGCCGTGGATCGATAGCATCCCTTATACCTTCACCAAGGAGGTTATAGCCGAGCACAGTAATAAGTATAGCCATACCCGGATAAAAAGAAAGCCACCAGGCTACTTCAATACTGTCCTTGCCCGCGGTAAGGATATTACCCCAACTCGGCGTAGGCGGCTGGACACCAATACCCAAAAAACTCAGGGCAGATTCAGTTAGTATGGCCGCAGCTACACCCAGAGTGGCAGCGACCAGTACCGGAGCCATAGCATTCGGTATAATGTGCCTCCATATTATGCGGGCGTGGCTGGCTCCTAAGGCCCGGGCCGCCAGGACATAGTCCCTCTCCTTTACAGACAGGATCTCCGCCCGAATCAAACGGGCCATTCCCATCCACCCCGTCGCTCCAATGACCACCATGATGTTCCAGATACTGGGTTCAAGCAAGGCCACGACCGCCAGAATCAAAAAAAACGTCGGGAAACAGAGCATAATATCCACAAAACGCATAATAATCGTATCCACATAACCGGCGTAATAACCAGCCATAGCCCCTAAAAAGACACCAACAACCGTAGCAATACCCACGGCTACAAACCCCACCATAAGGGAGATGCGCCCTCCCCAGATAATCCGGCTTAGGACATCGCGGCCCAACTGGTCAGTGCCAAGGGGATGTTCATAACTGGGTGGTTCCAGGATAGATTTGATATCAATATAGCTTGGATCATATGGAGAAAATACAGGAGCCGCCAGAGAAATTATAAAGAGGAGAGCAACAACCCCTGCTCCTATTAACCCCAGGCGATGGCGTCTGAACCGCTGCCAGAATTCTTTAGATAATGCCCTCTTCATCACTTAGCGCACCCGTATCCGTGGATCAACCAGGGCATAAGAGATATCCGCTATCAGGTTACCGATAAGAGTCAGAACCGCCCCAATGACCAGCTCACCCATAACCACCGGGTAATCCCTGGCCATAACCGCGCCGTAAAAGAGCTGTCCCATGCCCGGAATGGCAAATATCGATTCAAATATGACACTGCCGCCGATGAGGCCGGGGATAGATAGGCCCAGAACAGTTACCACCGGGAGTAAGGCATTGCGCAGGGCGTGTTTATATATAACAACCCTTTCAGCCAGCCCTTTAGCCCTGGCCGTAATGATATAATCCTGCCGTATTACCTCCAGCATGTTGCTGCGCATATAGCGGGAAAGACCGGCTAACCCGCCGAATGCCGAAAGGAGGACCGGAAGAATGAGATGCTTGCCTAAGTCAACCACCTTACCCCATAAACCAAGGTATTCATAGTTCAGGGACTTGAGACCGGATATGGGCAGCCAGTCCAGATACACGCCAAACACGAGCATCAAAAGCAGCGCCAGCCAGAAGGTCGGAGTGGCAAACCCCACAAAGACAAAAATCGTGGTGGCCTTATCAAAAAGAGAATACCGGTGAACTGCAGAGAGGACACCTATGGGTATGGCCACAACTAAGATAAGAACCAGAGAGAGGATATTGATAAAGAGGGTAATCGGCAACCTCTCCATGATCTTCTCCTGTACCGGCCGGTTGTCAGACGAAAAAGACCGGCCAAAGTCAAATCGTACCAGCCTCTTCAGCCAATCAAAATACTGTATATGGAGGGGCTTATCCAGGCCATAGATGGCGTTGAGGCGAGCCCGGGCCTCCAGAGAGACCTTGGGCTGCATCATGGTCTGCATCTCCGTGGGCGCACCAGGGGCAAGATGCAGGACGGCAAAAGAAATGACGGTTATCCCCAGAAAGATAGGAATCATTAGAAATAATCTTTTTAGGATGTAAGCAGCCATTTTCCGATTTATTATTCGTAAGTTATGAGGCTCTTGCAAAAGTCGTCACACCGGTGAAAACCGGTGTCCAGGAGTGTCT
>CAYSYZ010000009.1:0-30088 GCA_964435205.1 uncultured Desulfovibrionales bacterium | reverse complement strand
TGCATGTCGTCGATGCCTCTTTAGACCCTGATGAGGCCATTGAAACCTGGAGAAACACGAACACCGAACTAAGTGCATATGGGGCGCACCTTGCAGAAAAAGATCAGATAGTGGCCTTAAATAAAATCGACCTCATAACGAACAGTAATAAACTCGAGGTGCTCGAGGCAAAGTTTTTGAACGAGGGTTGTATAGTATATTTCATATCAGCAGTAACTGATAAGGGCGTAATGGAACTGAAAGAAGCGCTGGCAAGGAGACTGCGAAAAACACAACCATGAAAGAAACAGGTGATGTGGGTATTCAGCGGTTCAGACTCTCCGCTTTAAAAGGAGTCCGGCGCATAGTAGTTAAAGTTGGAAGTGCAGTTCTGACCGCCGAAGGTGGACTGAACCAAGAAGTCATTGAAAATCTGAGTGCGGAACTTTCTCGCTTCAAACGGGATCGGTTTGATATTATTCTGGTTTCTTCAGGAGCTATAGCATCTGGCCTGAAAAAGGTTGGTCTCTCCATGCGGCCCAAATCCATTCCTGAGAAACAGGCCGTAGCGGCAGTCGGTCAAAGCAGCCTGGTCCTGGCATATGAAGAGGCCTTTGGTCGCTACGGACAAAAGGTGGCCCAAATTCTATTGACACGGGAGGATCTGTCCAACCGGAAGAGATACCTGAACGCCAGAAATACTATATACACCCTACTTAACTGGGGCATCATCCCGGTTATCAATGAGAATGACACTGTGGCTGTCGATGAGATAAAATTCGGTGACAATGACATCCTATCCGCCCTGATTGCCAGTTTGGTCGAAGCGGATCTGTTAATCTGTCTTACCGATATTGATGCCCTGTACGACTCAGACCCGCGTTCCAATCCCAAGGCTCAAAGGTTGGCCCTCGTTGACCACATCACAGATGAAATAGAAAAAATGGCCAGTGATATCCCGGGGTCGATGGGCCGGGGAGGCATGTTAAGTAAGGTCAGGGCAGCCGGGATGGTCTCCGCCCAGGGCATTCCAACCATCATCGCCAATGGCAAGACGCCATGCATCCTTGAAAAGATCTTTGCAGGCGAAGATTACGGCACCCTGTTCCAGGCCCGGGGTCAGAGAATGACGAGCCGAAAGTACTGGATCGCGTTTACCCTTAAACCCAAAGGGGCCTTAGTCGTGGATGACGGTGCCCAAAAGGCCATCACTGTAAATGGCAGAAGTCTGCTAGCTTCGGGAATCACTGAGGTCAGGGGAAAATTCGACGTCGGAGCACCGGTACGCTGCCTGGATCAGACCGGTAAGGCCTTCGCCGCCGGCCTGGTAAACTATGCTTCTGTGGATATCGCAAAAATTAAGGGTTGTAAGACGCAAGAGATCGCCAACATCCTGGGGCACAAAGATTACGATGAAGTCATACACCGGGACAACCTGGTTATCCTGCCCCGGATTTGATTGGTTTCCAAGAAAATAGTATCCTGAGAAAGGAGATTATTTACCGTGGATATCAAAAAGCTGATTCGCAACATGGCCAAATCTGCAAAGGCTGCCGGACGTATAGTAGCTAAGCTGCCAACAGACAGCAAGAATAAGGTCCTCCAGTCCATGGCTGAAGAGTTAGTCACACAAACTGGCAAGATACAGGAAGCCAACAAAAGAGACATCGAGGCAGCACAGCAAAAAGGTCTTAGTACAGCCCTTATTGACCGACTCACCTTAACAGACAGGGTTATCAAAGCCATGGCAGATGGCTTAATGGAAGTAGCAGCGTTGCCTGATCCGGTTGGGGAAGTGGTCAAGATGTGGAAACGCCCCAACGGACTTCAGGTGGGGCGGATGCGCATACCACTTGGCGTTATCGGCATGATTTATGAATCAAGGCCCAATGTCACTGTAGATGCGGCTGCGCTCTGTTTGAAAGCAGGAAATGCCATCCTGTTGCGCGGTGGTTCTGAAGCTATTCATTCCAACCTCATCCTTTCGGAGGTTTTGCAGAAGTCGTTAAAGGCTTTCAAGATTCCCGGTGAAGCTGTCCAGGTGATACCAGTTACAGCCCGGGAAGCGGTCAAAGAAATGCTGATGCTCGAAGAATATATTGACCTTATAATTCCCCGCGGTGGAGAAGGCCTTATTCGTTTTGTATCCGAAAATTCACGTATTCCGGTGCTTAAACATTACAAAGGAGTCTGCCATATATTTGTGGACGAAAGTGCAGATATCGAAATGGCCAGGAAGATTTGCTTTAACGCCAAGGTACAAAGGCCCGGAGTCTGTAACGCCATGGAAACCATGTTGGTCCATGAAAAGGTGGCCGGGATTTTTCTTCCAGTGATGGCCCAGGATTTTTCCGCGGCCAAAGTGGAAATCCGTGGCTGTCCGAAGACATTGGAGATCTTGCCACAGGCTAGGCCGGCAACAGAAGAAGATTGGTTTGCCGAGTATCTCGATTTGATCCTGGCTGTCCGGATAGTAAAGGATATGGATGAGGCTATGGAACATATCGCCCGTTATGGTTCAAATCACACCGAGGCCATAATAACTACGGATTACGCCAGGGCCAGGAAGTTTCTAAACGATGTAGATTCATCGGTTGTCCTGGTCAATGCCTCAACGCGCTTCAATGACGGCGGGCAACTAGGTCTGGGTGCGGAAATAGGTATCAGTACCTCTAAACTGCACGCTTTCGGGCCAATGGGCCTCGAAGAGCTAACCAGTACAAAGTTCATCGTCTTCGGAGATGGCCAGGTTCGGAGTTAGATGCGGCTAGGTATATTCGGAGGGGCTTTTGACCCTGTTCACTATGGTCACCTGCGGGTTGCAGAGGAGGTCTACGAATCTCTGGCCCTGGAGAGGATTCTTTTTATACCCACCGCTGTACCCCCGCACAAGACGATTGCAAAGGTAACTCCTTTTGCCCATCGTCTCAAGATGGTCCAGTTGGCCATAGAGGGCGTTGCCCACTTTGCTGTTTCAGATATCGAAAAGGAGATACAGGGCCGTTCCTATTCGGTTGAGACACTCCGTAGTCTTCATTCCACATTTAGCCCCGATACTGAGTTCTACTTCATCCTTGGTCTTGATGCCTTTGTCGAACTACCCACGTGGAAAGAATATCGACAGCTTTCGTCCTATGCCCATTTTGTAGTCGTGGAAAGGCCCGGTTATAGCGAAACTGACCTGAAAGCGATCCTGGATGAGCATTTCCCCGGCTATACTGGCGGTGATACCAAAAAACGATATCTACTTCCCGGGCAGCATTCCATCTTTTACCTAAAAACAACCTCGTTTGCCATCTCATCCACCTCCATCCGCCTGGCAGTCTCTGAGGGACGCTCCATTCGCTTTCTAGTTCCTTTAGCTGTAGAAGAATACATTTTTAAGGAAAAACTTTATGCCGCGTAAAAAGAAACCCCTAGCCGATGCCAAAGAAAAAGCCCTGGTCTGTGCCCGTGCCGCCCTGGACAAGAAAGCGGAAGATCTGCGGATCCTGGACGTTCGCACTCTGTCGTCTTTTTCCGACTATTTCATAATCTGTAGCGGCCATTCCACACGCCACGTCCAGGGTATCGTTCAGGCCATCGAGGAAACCCTCCGCCTCAAAAAGATCTATCCCCGGGGCATTGAGGGTTTAGTAGTAGGCCAGTGGGTTCTTATGGACTATGAAAATCTTATCATACACGTCTTTTATGCCCCCACGAGAGAATTTTATGACCTGGAAAGCCTCTGGAGCGAAGCTGAGATCATAGAAGTAACGGAGGCTCAATGAGACCGCGGCCAGTCTTGCTGATAATCCTGGACGGATGGGGCCACAGTACAAGGGCTCAAGGTAACGCTGTGCATCTCGCAAAAACCCCTAACATGGATGCATGGTCAAAAAAATATCCTTTCACACTCCTTGAAGCATCAGGCAAAGCAGTGGGATTGCCAGAAGGACAAATGGGAAACTCTGAGGTAGGGCACCTCAACATTGGTGCTGGCCGTATCGTTTATCAGGATCTCACGCGCATAAACAAGGCTATAAAGTCCGGCGAGTTCTTCAAGATTGAACCACTCCTCGGCCTCATGGATAAAGTGGGCAAAAATGCTGCGGCCTTGCATCTCCTCGGCCTTGTCTCTGACGGGGGTGTGCATAGCGATTTACCCCATCTTTTTGCCCTCATAGAGATGGCTAAAAAGCATGGGCTGAAAAACGTGTACATACACGCCCTTATGGATGGGCGCGATACCCCTCCGCAAAGTGGTAAGGATTACATAGAAATGGTCACTGATTTTGTGTCCCGTACAGGCCTGGGCAAGACAGCTACAATTTGCGGCCGATATTATGCCATGGATCGTGACAACCGCTGGGAACGGGTCGAAAAGGCCTATCGGGCCCTGGTCATGGGCGAAGGCGCTACGGCCCACGATCCGGTGATGGCGGTAGCAGAAGCTTATAAACAGGGAGAAACGGATGAATTTATCCGCCCCATTGTCATGGCTGATGTCGATGGAAAACCCGTCCGGCGTATAAGCACCGGAGACGGAGTAATATTCTTCAACTTTCGAGCGGACCGGGCCAGGGAACTGACCCGCGCCTTCACCCAGGAAGGTTTTTCGGCCTTTGATGTACAAACCAGGCCAAAACTCGCCGGCTACGTAACGATGACCGAATATGATTCCTCCTTTCGTCTTCCCGTAGCCTTCCCCACACAGCACTTGGTCCACATTCTTAGTGAGGAAATAAGCAATCACGGCCTTAAGCAGCTCCACATAGCGGAGACGGAAAAATATGCCCATGTTACGTATTTCCTCAATGGTGGACAAGAAACCCCTTTTAAGAACGAAGATCGGTGTCTTGTTCCCTCCCCCAAAGAAGTGCCCACTTATGATCTCAAACCGGAGATGAGTGCCTACCAGGTGACTGGCGAAGTCATAAGACGCATCAAAACCAAGAAATATGATTTCATCGTGCTGAATTATGCCAATCCGGATATGGTCGGGCATACCGGCATTCTGGAAGCTGCCCTTCGCGCCTGTGAAACTGTAGATATCTGCCTCGGAAGGGTTGTCAGCACGTTTCTAGAAGAAACCGGTGGATCGGTCATCGTTACAGCGGATCATGGCAATGCGGAGGAAATGATCGATCCGGCAAAAAACAGCCCGCATACCGCACACACGGCCAATCTGGTCCCTTTCATACTCATTGACGATGAGAAAATAGGACAGAAACTTCGCCGAGGCATTCTGGCAGATATAGCGCCGACTATTCTAGGCATCCAGAAACTGCCCATTCCCAAGGAAATGACTGGAACGCCTCTTTTTGTAACGTAGCGGGTTACGAATCGTAAAAAAATAAGGGGGTTCGCCTTGCGTGCAATTACTATACTGACACTCCTGACTTTCGTCTTGGGGACAGTTATGTGCCCCTGTAAATCCAGCGCGGGTGTATTCCACTCGGCAAGCCTTTCCCCGGACGAGGAAAGGGCCCTGGGAAAGAAGCTTTTGCTCATGGTACAATCGCAGCTACCCACAATCTCCGACCCGGACGTCGTATCTTACGTGGAAAAAGTAGGACGGAAGATACTAGCCGAAGCCGGTCCCCAGCTTTTTGACTACAAATTCTACGTTATTCGCGATGAGGCCTTAAATGCCTTTGCTGCACCCTCCGGTCTGGTCTTCATCCATAGTGGCATGATAGAGGTCATGGACGATGAAAGTGAGCTGGCCGGTATTGTGGCCCATGAAATTGCTCACGTAGTCAGCCGGCACATCGCCCGCCGGGTTGAACGTATGCAGAAACTAAGCCTTATCACCCTGGCTGGGGTTCTGGCTGGCATCTTTTTGGGAGGTAGCGGTAAGGCTGCTGAGGCTATCGTAAGCGGTACCATGGCCACGACAAGCACACTCTCTTTAAGATATAGCCGCGAAGATGAAGAGGAAGCTGACCGCATGGCGTTCAAGTGGATTAAAGGCGCAGGCTACGATGTGCGCGGTCTGATAAGAACATTTAAAAAAATTCGCCGTTATCGCTTCCTGGGTTCTCCTACCATCCCGTCCTATATGACGACCCATCCGGCCCTGGAAGAACGTATCGGGTACCTGGAAGACCTCATTCTTTCTAATGCAATCCCGGCAATGAAGAAAGACCCGGCAGAACTCCGCCGCTGTCAGATACGGCTGGCCCTGGCCATGAAAAGCCCGGCCGGGATCCGTGAAAAATGGGAGACAGACGTTCAGAAAAATCCCGAGGATCCCTACCTCCATTACGCCATAGCGCTCAGTTACCAGGCTGAAAAGCGATACGCAGAAGCCAATAGTTATCTGGACAAGGCGGAATCCCTGGGAGCCCCCAAATCGGCCCTGCAAGGCGAAAGGGGTATCAATGCCCTCGGTGAGGGCAAGTTGTCCAACGCCTTAGTTCTTCTCAAGCAGGCCGTGGAAGATGATCCAAATGTGGCCCGATTCCAGCTATATCTGGCCAAGACCTATATGGAACTGGGGCAAATAGAAGAAGCCGTCCGCAGGCTGGAAAAGATTGAGCAGGGTTTTCCGGACTATGCAGAACCCTATTATCATCTCGGTCTAATTTATGGAGAACGAACACAGACCGGCCTAGCTCAGTATAATCTGGGAATGTATTATAAATTAATCGGAGAACGCCAAGGTGCCATAAATCACTTTAAAGAGGCCCTACAGAATAAAGACTTGTCCCCCGGCAAGAGAAAAGAAATTGAAGAAATCCTGGCTGACATGAAGGACATATCTTAATTTAGCGAGCCTTTTTCCCTTTACCCACGCGGTCGTAATGCGAAAAGTGCATACTGAAGGCAGCACGTCCCTGAGTCGCTGAACGCAAAGCCGTCGAGTATCCAAACATGTTTGAAAGCGGCACAACAACCTTGATCACCTGCACGCCTCGTTTGGGTGTAACCGCCTCGATTTTTCCGCTTCTGGCATTTAGGTCTCCGATGACCTCTCCCATAAATTCTTCCGGTGTAGTCACTTCAACCCGCACGATCGGCTCCAGCAGAGCCGGCGATGCGGCGTTACACGCCTTTTTCAGGGCTACAGAAGCCGCAGCCCGGTAAGCTAATTCGGTGGAACTGCCCTCCATATACGAAGCGTCAAGCAATCCGACTTCAATGTCTAACAAAGGATAGCCCATCATCACGCCACCTTCCAAGGATTCGTTTAGACTGGTCATAATGGCCGGCACAAACTGCCCCGGTATCTTGTCCGCCGACAACCTATTTTCCACGAGATTGCCCGCCCCGCGCCTACGTGGCGACACTTTTATGGTCACCTCTGCTATCTGGCGGCTCCCGCCTATCTCTCGGTCAAACCTCTCCGTCACTGTAGCTTCATGCTCGATGGTCTCTCGATAAACTACCTGTGGTTTGCCCACGTTTACTTCTACGCCAAATTGACGCAAAATGCGGTGTACTAGTATCTCCAGGTGCAGCTCTCCCATGCCGGCGATAACTGTCTGCCCGGTGTCCTCATCAACCCGCACACGAAAAGTGGGATCTTCGTCAGCCAATTTGTTCAAGGCAGCCGCCACCCTCTCCTGATCGGCCCGGGTTTTTGGCTCCAGAGCCACGGAGATGACCGGCTCATAAGTATCTATGCTTTCAAGAAGAATAGGGCATTGCTCGTCGCACAAAGTGTCGCCCGTAGAAGCATCCTTCAGTCCCATAACCGCAACGATACTGCCAGCCCGGGCCTCGGCGAGACGCTCAGTCTTGTTGGCGTGCATCGCTAAAATGCGGGCCACCTTTTGCTTCATCTGTTTGGTAGCATTATAAATCTCGGCACCCTCGCGCAGCACGCCGGAATAAACACGCACGTAGGTCCTTTTTCGCCCCTCCTCCATCATGATTTTAAAGGCCAGTGCAGCTAGCGGGGCATCATCACGGCTTGGTCGGCCTTCTGCTTGCCCCGTCTTAGGATTAATCCCCGTGACTGCCTTTATGTCCAGAGGGCTTGGAAGAAACCGCACGATAGCGTCAAGGAGGGGCTGGATTCCTTTGTTTCTCAGGGCAGAGCCACATAGAACAGGCACGATTTCCAGCGAATTCGTCCCCCGACGCACGGCTTGAAGGATTTCTTCTTTAGTTATTTCTGAATCTGCCAGGTATTTCTCAAGTAAGGCGTCGTCTAACTCGGATAAAGTCTCTAAAAGCCTCTCGCGATGTATCCGGAATTCTTCTCGATAATCCGAAGGAACCTCTTCATAGTGGTAAACAACCCCGTGTGTACTTTCATCCCAGTAGATAGCCTTCTGTTCGATTATATCAATTATACCGCGGAAACTATCCTCCGCACCGATCGGCAACTGGAGCAGTATCGGTCTAGCCCCGAGGCGCTGACGAATCATATCCACCGTACCGAAGAAATTGGCCCCGACCCGATCCATCTTGTTGATGAAAGCAATCTTGGGAACGCTATATTTGTCAGCTTGATGCCACACGGTCTCAGATTGCGGCTCCACACCCCCGACCGCACAAAAGACACCAATCGCCCCATCCAGTATGCGCAGCGAACGTTCTACCTCTATGGTAAAATCGACATGCCCGGGCGTGTCAATAATATGGATTTCATTTCCCAGCCAATAACACGTGGTCACGGCCGAGGTGATAGTGATACCTCTTTCCTGTTCCTCGGGCATCCAGTCCATTACGGCCTGGCCATCGTGGACCTCGCCCATCTTATGGATGCGTCCGGTGTAATAAAGTATACGTTCGGTAACGGTGGTCTTGCCCGCATCAATATGGGCGATTATACCGATGTTCCGTATTTTTTTTAGCCTGCCCTCTCCAGCCACTTGAAACAACCATTATCAAAAAATTTAGCTGCTGAATCTATGCCATTATCCATTCGTTGTCAAGCAGGGGGCGGCGCTAGCTTGCGAAGAGGTGCTACCTGCTTTTTCACATTTAAATCTGACTGCTGCTGATCACATGCAAATGAATTCTTTCGTCCCTGCCTTCTAAATTTTCAAATATCCTACCGGCGGCCTGCTGTACCTCATCAACCTTATCCGTGGCTATCACCAGACGAAACCGGTTAAACCCCGCCCGGTCTCTCTCCTCTTTCCCCATGTAAACGAGCGTTGGCAGATTGCCTTCCCTAAGATTCAGATCTCCTGTTCTTATGACGTATACGAGGAGTCGATTACCGATGTTTATTTTATTCGCCAGCAGTATGCTATCTGTCAGTTTAACTTCGGCCTGGCAGTCAATGTAATTAAATACCTCTTCCGGACATGCACAGCCTAGAGTTTTTTTCACAAATGTCTTTACATCCCGGTCTTTCATCACGGCCTCACCAATAACAATAGGGTATTCGTGCCCAGATCTTGGCACATAATTTATGGTTTGTGAAGGATATTATCTCCATGAGCTGTATGACCGGGAGGAAATAATGCTAATTTACAAACCATGAAGTTTTGACGTAAGCTACTAATAGGAGAATTCTGGAGGCCAGGTTTCGCTTAGGCTGCCATATTCAACGACAGAATGTGGAGGAGACAGAAATGGTCAAACAGTTACTACTAATCGTTTTGGTCTTCATAGCCATTTCACCGGCATTTGCAGCTGGCGGTTCAACCAAAGACCTTATCGAGGAGCGGTGTGCCGGCTGTCACAGTCTGGGTCTTGTTTACAGGGCTCAAAAGAGCGAGCCTGGATGGGAAAAAACGGTAGACCGCATGATCGGTTATGGTGCGCAGATGGATAAGGAAGAACGGACGGCTGTAATTAAGTATTTACTTGAGCAGCAGGCTAAGTAGCTAGATAGAGTACGGCTGCCGACCACCTATTTTTCTGCGGGTCTCCTCTCGGGCACGTATACGTGCAGGATTTTGTCCTCGTTCCAGTCCCTGGAAACATAGAGATTGCAGTAACAGCTTCCGTACTCATCGACGTCCGGCGCCCGGTAGACGCACGGACAGATGATGTCTGCATCCTTTTCGCGATTGCCGGACGCGAGGCGGCACGGACACGACATATATCCATAACGTTCCTTGTTAATAAGAAGCCCCTTGAGGAGATCAAACACCCTATTTTCGTCTTTATTAAAAAAATAACCCTTGGTCTCTTGGGCCCTTCTCAACGTTTCATGAAGCTGTTCGACTTCCATATAACCCCAAGGCCTCCCTGATCTCGTCTTCTTTAAATCCCACGACAACCTTATTGTCGATGATAATAGTGGGAAACGTACATCTGGGATTCAATTTCTTGACATCCTCGAGAGCGGCATCCAGTTCTTGACCACTGAGCAAATCCACATCGGTAAATTCGTACTTCACAGCGCACTCATCCAGCAACTTCTTGGTAGCTTTGCAGTGGCCGCAGGTACTAAGGGTATAAATCTTAATACGTGGTTGCATACCTTGTCCCCTTTTTGTAGTATGAGTGGCTCCACCTTATTAAAGATTCGCATGTGGAAGAGATAAAAGCAACAAAGCTTTCACAAAACTAACCAAATTGGCCGTATGCCGATGCCCGCTAAGATGAGAATCAGAGGTGCCCGTGTGAAGGCGTACAGATGCGTGGTCATTTCTATTCTCCTGATGCTCACACCTTCTCTAGTTTTTGCAGGGTTTTATTCCCGCAAAGGAGAAATAATCGGTGCTATACACACGTATAAAGTCAAGAACGGGGAATCTCTTGTTGAGATCGCACGAAAATTCGGGCTTGGCTATAATGAAATTACCGAGGCTAACCCCCGTCTTGATCCTTTCGTTCCTGGAAAAGACTTATCCATTATAATCCCCACGGCCTGGATTTTACCGGAGGGACCAGAACATGACGGTATTGTAATAAATCTTTCTGAAAAGCGGCTTTACTACTTTTTCACACATAAAGGATCACGGTTGGTAGCCACTTTCCCCGTGGGCATAGGAAGTGAAGGAAATGATACGCCTACAGGCAAATTCAGAGTCATAGAAAAAATTAAATACCCAACCTGGCACGTGCCGGAGTCCATTAAAAAAGAACGCCCTGATTTGCCGGCACAGATACCACCAGGCCGAGGTAATCCTCTTGGCTCTCATGCTTTGAGACTCTCATCCAAAGATATTCTAATACACGGGACAAACAGGCCCTGGGGAATAGGAAGGAGTGTCAGCCACGGATGCCTGAGGTTATACCCTGAAAACATCCTTAAGCTTTTCAGGCTCGTGCCTGTCGGTGTCGACGTCACCATCGTGCGCCAACCGGTAAAGGTGGGGGTAAAAGGTAACAAGGTGTATATCGAGGTACACAAAGATGACCATAGCCGCGCTGACCTCAAACGCATGGCAACGCGGCTACTCATGCAGAGACATTTACTTCAATCGGTAAACGCAACAAGACTGCTTCAGGCCCTGAAAGCAAAAGACGGAGTTCCCGTCAACGTTGCAAATTAGAAATGAGCTTAATTTATCTTGATTTTTGGCTTAGGCGCCTGGTCAAAATTATTTCTTTTGCTGCAGCTCAAACGCCTTTACCGCCTTCTTTGCAGCGGCCTCCGCCCTTTCGCTAGCATTCTCCGCAGCTTTCATGGCCTGCTGAGCCTGTTCGGCTGCTCTCTTTGCGGCCTCAATATCAGCTCCCGACACTGGAGGAGCCTTGCTCTCCAGAGTGCCCAACCTAGATTCGATATTTCCCACGCGTTTTTCCAGATCACCGACCCTGTCTACAAGTGGGGTAAACCGTTCCTCCGTGACATACTCAAAACAGGTACACCCGACTGGTAACAGCATGAACAAACAAACGGCCAGTAGACTTGCTTTCTTCATACTTCACCCCCTGGTTCGCTCACTTCAATTGGACAGCAACTTCGTTCTAGTATAGGGGAAAAGCTACGTATGAGTCAATACCAATTTCTCCCACCTTATTCAACTGGAGTCATAGCCTAATCTCTAAAATTAATTCTGAAATCTGGTGACCGAGTTCAGCTTCGTGGACTGAGAATCATGCATTACGTGGCAAGCTGCAAATCCGGAATGGACTTGGAACAGTAATGCTCTGTTTGGTTTTCGGATGCTAAACAGGGTCAGGTCTGGATTTTTTGCAGATAAAAAACCTCACCCTTTATCTTCTTATCGACTAACTGTCTGTCCCCTTACCACCTGCTGCCGGGACAGGTCCAGCCCTGATCGCCGAATTCCTCACGGCACCGCATTAAGTATTGGTCGCGTTTCTTCGAACGTTCCGCGTATAGCTCAGCCAGCTCTTTGGAAAGTTTTTCAACCTTCGTACGGTCCACGTCTGGCTGCGCCCACAGCGTATGTAGTTCGATTCGTTTTGCAGCGATTTGCTTTCTAAGCTCCACTGTGTCCATCAGGTAGTTAGACCACAGCTTCTCCAGCTTTTCCCGCTGCTCAGGTTTCATCGATTCCCAGGAGCGAGGCCGCTCGCCCCCTCGCCTTCCCCATCCATGCATGCCCCAGCCATGATGGTCATCATCCATCATCCCGGGACCCATTCCGTAACCCGGCCCCATGCCGTAAGGCCACATCATGTGGTAACCATAGTCAACGTCCAGTTCGTATCCCTCTTTCTCGTTACAAAATGCGGGAACAATCAGACATAATGCCAGACCGAGGGCTACAAGCATGACAAGAAGCTTCTTCATCTTCATCACCTCCTTCTCTCACAAATCCGCCGCCGAGAGAAGTTCTACCGGAACCTAGAGCTACGTAGTCGCGATCGAAGCTCATCGGCTCAGAGATTCACAGTGAAAGGTGGTCGCCTATAGCGGCGGGAATTCTTCGTTTATATAAATATTCTATGAAGTCAGCTCTGGGCTTGTCAAAGAAATTCTTTTTGGCTGTTTTCCAAGAAAAGGCACAAGTTACACGCCCGGTGACGATTCCGGGTGTTACCTCTGAATCGGGACAGAAAAAGGCTTATTGGCTTTGTAAGCGTGAGCAAGAAAAATAGGGCCTTGCAACCCTGCATGGCACCTAATCTATTTCCCTATTCCTGGGCCTTTTCGATCTTGGCCCACGTGTCACGTAAGGAAACCGTGCGATTGAATACCAGTCGTCCGGGGGAAGAATCGACGTCGACACAGAAATAGCCCTGTCTCTCGAATTGGTATCGGCTCCCCGGTGCCGCTCCGGCCAGACTTGGTTCAACACGGCACGACGTCAAGGTCTCCAGCGACTTCGGGTTCAAATAATTCCTGAAATCAGCGCCCTCCTTGCCGGGGTTAGCTTTTAGGAAGAGATGATCGTACAGGCGCACTTCAGCCTCAAGCGAATGGGCGGCCGAAACCCAGTGTAACGTTGCCTTGACCTTGCGTCCGTCTGGAGCGTCCCCGCCTCGTGTCTCCGGGTCATACGTACAGTGCAGCTCGACCACTTCGCCGGTTTTTTCATCCTTCACCACGTCCACACAGGTGATAAAATACGCGTACCGTAGCCGCACCTCACGACCCGGGGCCAGACGGTAGAACTTTTTGGGTGGCTCTTCACGGAAATCATCCTGTTCGATGTAAAGCACACGCGAAAAGGGCACCTTCCGTGTTCCCATGCTGGGGTCTTCCGGATTGTTTACCGCCTCCAGTTCTTCCACTGCTCCTTCCGGATAGTTGTCTATGACCACCCGGAGTGGCCGCAACACGGCCATAACACGCGGCGCCCTTTTATTCAAATCTTCGCGCAGGCAGTGCTCGAGCAGCGCCATGTCCACTAAACTATCCCTCTTGGCCACCCCGATGCGCTCACAAAAGTTTCGGATGGACTCGGGTGGGTAGCCGCGTCTCCGTAAACCGGCTACCGTAGGCATGCGCGGGTCGTCCCATCCGGTGACATGGCCCTGCCCCACTAATTCTACAAGCTTTCGCTTACTAAGCACCGTGTAGCTGAGATTGAGGCGAGCAAACTCAATTTGCTGCGGATGATAGACATTTAACTGGTCAAGAAACCAATCGTACAAAGGACGATGATCTTCGAATTCCAGTGTACAGATCGAATGTGTAATCCCTTCCACGGAATCCGAAAGGCAATGGGCAAAGTCATACATCGGATAAATACACCACTTGTCACCCGTCCGGTGATGTGTTACCCGCCGGATGCGATAGATAGTCGGGTCTCGCATGTTCAAGTTCGGAGACGCCATATCAATCTTTGCGCGGAGCACGCGGGAACCGTCCTCGAACTCTCCCGCCCGCATGCGCTCAAACAGATCCAGGTTCTCCTCGACTGAGCGTGTTCGATAAGGACTGTCCTTGCCCGGTTCAGTCAAAGTGCCACGGTATTCCTTAATATCCTCTGTGCTCAGGTCACAAACATACGCCTTGCCTTTTTTGATTAACTGCACCGCATACTGATACAACTGCTCAAAGCAGTCGGACGCATAGAACAGCCGATCATCCCAATCGAATCCCAGCCACCTGACGTCAGATTCGATCGATTCCACATATTCAACTTCCTCTTTGCTTGGATTGGTGTCGTCGAATCGCAGATTGCAAAGGCCTCCGAATTCGGCAGCCAAACCAAAATTGAGGCAGATAGACTTGGCGTGTCCAATATGCAGGTAGCCGTTCGGCTCCGGTGGAAAACGCGTATGAACCCGGCCCTGGCATTTGTTCGTTTTTAGGTCTTCCGCAATGATATTGCGTATAAAGTTAGGTACAGAAGTAATTTCGGTCATGACTTATTCCCAGCCTTCTTTTCCCCACCATCGTTTTATAATGCTTCTGGTATCTATGATCCTGGCGGCTAAAATATTACAGACCTCAAAGCATCAAGTCAATCCGCCCGTCCGCAGGTGCCTATTCTAGCAGTTAGTACTTGTTCTTCTTTTTGGTCTTATGTTTCGCCTGCCCCGGTGGGTATTTTTTTACGTGTTCATCGTTATAGATGTATGGTTTGTCTGTGTCCGTCTCGATGGTCACGTAGCTCCCGAGTGTAACCTCAATTTCTTTGGGCATCGTAACAGAGACCTTCCAGACCCCGGTATCCAGGTAGAAGTAAAGAGCCCGGCCTGTGTCATAATAAACCCTGCAGGCCGGGTAGTAGCGGTACTGGTACTTGGTTCTGTAACCGTGCGCCGGTGCGTGGGGAGGCGGCCCGCCCTTGGTCACCAGGGGAGGTTTGTCGTTTACAGTACCGACGGTCACACTTTTTACGCACCCGCCTGTGGTAAGGAGTGAAATCGCCGCAAAACAAGCGATAATGCAATACGGAAAGCAGTTTTTCATCTCTACCTCCTATCTCTTTTCGGGTAATCGCAGGCTCTGTGTAGAAATGGAATTTTTTAGGCAAGGACAATATAGGATAGAGTCGTTTGTGTGTCAAATATAACAGACCGGTAAATTCAAAATAAGGTGTAGATCTTGTAGGCGGTCACGATGGCAATTAAAATACCAAAAAGTTCTTTTACTCTGGGTACATAAAGACTGGTGAGTCTGGCCCCGAGAAAGGCTGCTTCAGCTCCGGCGATCAGCAGTGTAACTGAAGCGAACATCCCTGACAGCAGTGGAAAGATGCGATTCACGGACGTCGAATAATGCTCCTTACACATGCGGGAAGCTCTGAATATGAAAGCCAGCGGTCTTCACCGCGTTCTTCCTTAACGATGAAAACGTTGTCACAAAGGTACCTTCGGAGGTTATTATCATCCTGAGTAGACGCGGCCCTGACTATGTCCTCGTAGCTTCTGTGACCCGGGAGTTCCTCCCATACTAGATATTTATCTAAGTTGTAGGGAGTTGGTTCGTCCTTCTGATCGTACCGATAGCCGGCAAAGAAAAACTAATCTAAAAAATACAGCAAGCTAACCTTGCCATGAAGATCATAGATAGCCAATCTCAAAAAACCTTGGCTGCTGTCAGAGGATAAGAACCCGTTTCCAAATATTCATAATCAAGCCCGGGGGCCGTCCCCTTACGGAGTGTTTAATTAAGTTTAATAAATGGTCAGCTACCCGCCCTCGGTCCGGGGCAAACCTCTGCCTAAAACTACTTTTTCGCAGGACAAATGCGGCACCGATTTTCGAGGGACTTAATCCGTGCTCTACGCTATTTTTTTTTGGCTTTCGGCTTTGCAGCAGTTTTTGCCGCTGGCTTAGAAGCCTTGGTTGTAGTCTTCTTTTCCTTTGATGTTGTCGCCGCTTTTTTAGTAGTCGTTTTCGTGGCCATTCGGTTTTCTCCTTTTCTTGCGGATTTGAGGGGCTCAGCGGCCCCGGGCTTCCTAGGTCATTACCGCTACAGCCAGCTCACCGGGCTGGTGCCAGAACACGCAAAACCATGCGCTCTTAGGAGTGTCCTCCTAAAATCCAGACGTTTCCTATATCTATCTGCTTATGCCTGAAGGCGGGCCTCCAGGGCAGTCAGGGATACTATATCCCGAGCCCTCCGCTGGAGTTCACGGAAGGTCTTATAATCATAAGGGGATTCGTTTTGAAAAGAGGGGTTCAGGGTATTGCCGGGGTTGAAATTCTGGAGCCTGTAATCCATAGCCCCACGCAGTTGTTCAGCAAGGCGGAGCACGTCATCTACAGTATGCAGCTCCGGCAGTATAGTTGTGCGGAATTGATAAGGGATAGGTCCCTTCACCAGGATATTGATACTTTTCTGAATATTCTCCAGCGAAGGGACAACACCAGTGCACTGCGCATAAGAGAACCCGTTGAGCGGGGCCTTCACATCCATTGCCACGTAGTCTACCAGGCCCTCGCCAATAAGCCTCTCCAGCATCTCCGGATTTGAGCCATTCGTATCCAGCTTGGTTTTAAGCCCTCGTTTCTTGAGCCGGCCAAGAATCTCTGGTAGGTGAGAGTGAAGGGTCGGTTCCCCCCCTGTTATACAGACGCTATCCACCCATCCTCTGAGCTCCTTAAGTCGCGTCACAATGGACGCCAATGACCAGGTGGGAAGCTCTTGGCCGCGCAATACCAGGTCTCCATTATGACAATAAGGACACCTGAAGTTACAGCCCGGGAGAAACAGGACGGCAGTCAGCCGTCCTGGCCAATCAACAAATGATGTCTCAATAAAACCCTTGATGTTATGCGTACAGGTTGAAGCAGGCAAGTCCCGTTTTCTGAGCCTCCTGGGCCAGATGATTGCGAATCTGATTATAATCAGTCAGCGAAGAACAATCGTCCAGAACAAGTATCGGTAATTGCTTTCGGGCAACCCCAACCAGGCCATGCCAGGCAAGATGCGACAGGGCATCCGCATTGTCAGGATCCAGGTTTTCGACCGCAATCCCCATAGCCCTGAGGTTGAACGTATTCTTTAATTCATTACAACGGGTGCAATCTGACTTGGTAAATAGAGTCATACTGAATACCTCCGTTATTGGTTATTAGTTATCCGTTTTTGAGCTTTCAGCTTTAATCTCTCTCGCCTTCAGCCTCCAGCCATCTTGCTTCGGTAGCGATCTCTAAGTTCGCCCAGCTTGCCCTTGTTCCAGCTGGACACTTTGGTAAAATAACCCGTAATACGCGTAATCCCGTCTACGTTCTTTGACTGACAGTAAGGACACGCCTCTCTGAGACCCCGGCTGGCCTTCCCGCAGGCACGACAAGAAGTGAACTCAGGCGAAAACGTGATCTGGTCGTTCTGCGTCCAACGGAAGACCTTGATAACAAAGTCAGCCAGGGCCTTGGGATCAGGGTTGGACTCGCCTAACCAGATGTGAGTGAGTGATCCGGCCTCGATCAGGGGATGGAGAAGCCCTTCCGCCCGAATGCGTTCTATGGGATTCATCGGGTGCGAAACATTGAAAAGGGTAGAGTTTGTGTAATAAATCTCCCCATAGGCGAGATTCCCTTTGATTACTTTCTCCGAGGCTGAAGAATAATAGCGCTGGTCCAATTTGGCAAAGCGATAGGCTGTGCTCTCTGCAGGCGTCTGTTCCAGTACAAAGCGCATATTATGTCGCTTCGAAAACTTGTCAGCCAGGAGATTCATGTGGGCAATGACCTTGAGCCCAAACTTCATGGCGGCTGGTGATTGATGGAGCTCTTCACTGGTATGGTGCTGAACCATCTCATTCAATCCTACCATACCCAAAAGATAGGTGGCGCGTGCCAGACGGAGGTATTGAGAGCCGTCCCGATTCATGGTCAAAAGGGCCAAGGGACCGCTCTCGCCATATGATAGAAGCTTTTCAATAAAAGCTTTCTTCTGGCGATGGGCATCCACTGCCAGCTGTATCTTCTCATTCAGAAGCGAGAACAGCTTGGTATCGTCGCCTCCGGCTTCATAGGCAATGCGCGGCAGGTTAATGGTGACGTTTTGGAGGGCGCAGTAGCGCATGCGCCACGGCTCACGAGCATCTTCCAGGTCTGATGCTTCCAGCTTGAAACTGAGGCGGCAGCACTCTGAAATTTTTGCCGTCTCACCCCGGTCAAAAACAAAATACGTATTACCCATGTTCGAGGCCACTTCACAGATATGATTCAGGAATTCCATGTGCCCCTTGGTCTGGAAAAACTTTTCTGTAATATGCACGAGGGGTTTGGGGAAGAAAAATGGACGTCCGCCACCATCGCCTTCTTTGTAGACATCAAATATGGCCCAAACGAAACGCTGTGCCTCTTGTTCATATTCTCCGTAAGTCTTGCCGGTATATTCCCCGCCAGGACCGATGGCCGGCACGTCAGCAAAGTGCTTTGGAACTTCCCAGTAAAGATTGATATCCGAGAATATAGCCTGGCCACCACGGGCCACAGCTTGCTGCGAAAACTCAAAAACGAGCATCTGGGCTATCTGCTTGACCTCTCTGTCGCTCAAGCCTTCCAGGTAGGGAGCAAAGAAAAGGTTAACCGCATCCCAACCTATGGCCCCGGCAAAATGGCTCTGGAGGGCAGCAGCAAATTTTACCATATGGGCAAGGAGTACTTCCGGATGCTTGGCCGGCTTGGCCATGGCAATGGAATGTGGCAGATTCAAGCCAAACTTCTTAAGATATTCCAAGGATTGCCCTGAACAATAGGGTCGATCAATAAACCCCAGGTCATGCAGGTGGATATCGCCTTTGAGGTGGGCATCACTTACTTCGGGAGAAAACACATGAAGCAAGGCGTACTCTTTCTTAATCCACTCGGCCAGTGTCAAATTGGTGGCCTCTGGACCGTGGGGGACGTTGGCATTTTCCTTATTTGGATGGACGAGAAGCTGGTCGACATCGTAAAGCGGAGCCCCCAGCCGGGTATGCATCCGCCGGGCATCTTCCAGGTCTAATTCCAGGAGTTTGGCGTTGACCAACTCACGAATGAGAGGGCCAGTAACCATTTTTACGTTTGATGAGCGGATAAACTCCTCTATCTGGCAGCTGATGTTCTCTGCTGTGTCTCTATCCACCATTGTCTCGCGAAGAAGAGCCCGAACAATGCGCTGGCGATCCCAGCCCATGATGTCTTCCTGGGACGTGCGAACAAAAAGGGCCATGTCCGTGGTCTCCTTTGCCGTAGTCTGCCCCAGGTGCGATAAAGTCGACGTTTGTGATTTCTTACCCAGCTCTCTGATCTCTGCCACCGTGCCCATGTCTTTCCCTTCTCATTATTTAGTATGTTGCGATGATAAACATACTACATATTGTATGTCAAGCCCAAAATTCACTTGGTCATAACTTACTCATTCTGCGAATGTTATACACAATGGCGGTCAATGCGCCTCGTCCTAGGAGAGATGTGGGAACCATGGTTGTTTCCGCAAATACGTTGTGGTTAAAAGCACTTATCAGTAAACAGGCTATCAATCAGAAAATAAAACGTGGGACTGGGCTTAAGAATATGTTAAGAAGATGTACAATTTTATATAATGGGTAAGCATAGCTGCTTACGGTTTAAGCGATGAACAAGAAGGCCAACGCTAAAACATTCACGTCGACAGCCAAAAGGAAAGGTCTTCTCATTGCCTTCGAGGGGATTGACGGTGCTGGAAAGACGACACAAACAAATCTGCTTTACAACTATCTCCGCCACCAAAGCTACAAAGTCCTTCTGACCCGGGAACCCACGGATGGCCCCTATGGTCAAAAGATCCGCAGTCTCTTCGTGAGCAGACAAAAGGTCACTCCGGAAGAGGAGTTGGACTTATTTACCAACGATCGCCGGCAGCACGTGGATAAGGTCATAGTGCCGGCCCTAGATGATGGCTGGATTGTCCTAACCGACCGCTACTATTTTTCCACGATGGCCTACCAGGGAGCTATGGGGCTGTCACCGCTTAACATTAGAAAGATAAATGAAGAATTCGCACCGATCCCCGACTTGGTCATCTTGCTTGTTGCCAGGCCTCGAGAAAGCGTACAGCGTATCAAGAGCAACCGCCGGGAAATACCCAATAGTTTCGAAAAAGAGGATTACCTGAAGCAGGTACAGGATATATTTCTGGCCCTGAATGATAGTTTCGTAGTCCGGATTGATGGGGATAAGACGATCGCCGATGTCCAGACCCAGATCCGGAGACTGGTGGATGAACTTATAGCCGCCCGGCCCGGCCTGCTTGAAGGGACAAAAGAGGCTGGAAAGCTTTAATCTTTAAACACTAACTGTCCGTAATGTGATAGCGAGGGCCGCTTCGAATAGAGCCCCGCCTGCAGGCGAGGGGAGTATTGGGAAGAGGCAAATTATTTAGAAAACAACATCTATTTTTGATGCATTAAATACCATGCGAAGGTTTCTCTATGCCCTCGGCCACAAGGTACTCTCCGGGATTAGCGAGATGGGTGCCCTGGCCATTATGCTCATAAATGCCCTTAGCTGGGCATTCATCCCTCCTCTGCGCATACGCGACATCTTTAAACAGATGGAGTTCATAGGCGTTAAATCGGTCTTTATTGTTCTCCTTACGGGCCTATTTACCGGCGGCGTACTTGCCCTACAGAGTTACTACGCTTTCCGCAAGTTTGGTGGGGAGTCGCTCCTTGGCGCAACCGTTGCCCTTTCCATGACGCGTGAGTTAGGGCCAGTTTTGACAGCACTCATGGTAACTGCCCGGGCCGGGTCGGCCATCGCCGCAGAACTGGGAACGATGCGGGTTACCGAGCAGATCGACGCCCTCGCGGTTATGGCCATAAATCCGATCAAATATCTGGTCGTGCCGCGTATCATTGCCGGAATACTCGTTGTCCCGATCCTTACGGCCATTAATGACTTTATTGGCATCGTCGGAGGATACATAGTCGGCGTGGGTCTCCTAAAGATAAACCCCGGAATTTTCATGGCCAAGATGACAGATCTGGTTGAACTGTCCGATATTTTCAACGGACTCTTTAAGTCTGTATGCTTCGGGCTTCTTCTGACCTTAATCGGGTGTTACAAAGGATACAATACCAGCGGCGGTGCGGAAGGGGTTGGACGTGCCACCACAGAGGCGGTGGTTATCTCCTCCATCAGCATACTGATTGGAGACTACATCCTGACTTCGCTGCTCTTCTAGTAAGGCATAGAAGATGATTAAATTGGTAGACCTATACAAATCGTTCAAAGCTCTTAAGGTACTCGATGGAATTAATCTGGAAATGAACAAAGGAGAGATAACGGTCATCATCGGGCGGAGTGGGGGCGGCAAGAGTGTACTCCTGAAGCATATCATTGGACTCATCCGGCCGGATGCAGGGCATGTGTTCATCGATGATATCGATATTACCCGCCTAACTGAAAAAGATCTCTATAAAATCCGGCATCGATTTGGTATGCTTTTTCAGGATGCAGCCCTCTTTGACTCTATGACCGTGGGTCAAAATGTTGGTTTTCCCCTGGTGGAGCACACAAAGCTGAGCAGACAGGAGATAGCTGAAATTGTTGCCGGGAAGCTGGCCGACGTAGGCTTACCCGGCATTGAAAGCAAATATCCTTCAGAGCTTTCGGGCGGAATGAAAAAGCGCGTAGGGCTTGCTCGGGCCATAGCCATGGACCCGGAGATACTCTTGTTCGACGAACCAACAACCGGTCTGGATCCCATAATGACGGCAGCCATAGATGAGCTTATACTGGGCATACAAAAAAGGCTCAAGCTGACATGCGTGATCATCAGTCATGATATTCGAAGTACTTTCAAGGTTGCAAACAAGATAGCCATGCTTTACAAGGGGAAAATTATAGAAGAAGGAGATCCTGAGAGCTTCCATAACTCAGAGAATCCCATCGTCCAGGGGTTTCTCCAGGGAATCCCTGAAGACAAGGCCATGGGATTCTGATCGGAAAGTTTGAAGGAGGGGGTTGGTATGGATAGAAAAGGTTTTGGGCCGGAAATTAAGGTGGGAATTTTCGTCCTCATCGGTTTGATAGTTCTCGGTTATATGAGCATACGCCTTGGCAAGATCGACCTGGGCAGAGAAAAGGGATACCACGTCTCCGCAGTGTTTGATTCCGTCTCCGGTTTAGTAAAAGACAGCCCTGTAGAAATGGCCGGCATAGAAATCGGCCGGGTGAAAGACGTTACCCTGACCAATGGTAAAGCCAATGTGGATATGCTGATCTCTCCCAGGGTAAAGATCAAAAAAGACGCAGAAGCCATGGTGCGCACCAAGGGAGTCCTCGGAGATAAGTTCATCGAAATAATGCAGGGAAAAGAAGAACCGGTTATTCCACCCCATGGCACCATTGCTAAGACCATCTCCGCTGCTGACCTCGACCAGCTCCTGGTCAAAGTAGGACCGGCCATTGACGATATCCAGGCCGTAGCCACCGGGCTTAACGAATTTGTGGGCGATAAAGCCACCCAGGATAACTTTAAGACTCTCATGTCTGACCTGCGCGATGCCTCTGCCTCCTTCAAATCTATATCTCAAGATGTTAACGCCGGTAAAGGTACGCTGGGTAAATTGATTAAGGACGAGACCCTGTACGTGAAAGCCGAAGAAACGATGAGCACTCTAGAAGAAACGGTAAACACACTGGGTAACGTGGCGAAGAAGGTGGAAAAAGGAGAAGGTACTCTTGGCAAATTGGTCAGCGATGAAAGCCTTTATAATAAGACCAAGGATGCCGTGGATACACTCTACAATGTGGCCCAGAAAGTGGATAAAGGCGAAGGTACACTTGGCAAACTCATCAATGACCCAAGCCTTTATGACGAAACCAAAAAGGCGGTTAAAAGCGTAACCAAGGCCACGGCCGGCATACAGGAACAAGTGCCGGTCACCGTGCTCGGGACCGTGGTGGGAACGGTGTTGCGTTAGTGGAATGGTTCAAAAGATTCTTTATACTCACAGGGATGGTAATGAGCTTGCTCATTATAGGCTGTGCTACTGTCCCTGGACAAACTCAGCGGAATAACGTTTCACCCTTTTTTTTTCATCAAGCAGATAAAGAACAGGCCGAGGAGAAAGTAGATGCCCTTGGACCGTTCTATAATTCTTATTCAAGCCCAAAAGAAGAGGGGTGGGCGGTAAGACCACTACTTTCCTACCATCACGATCGCGACAGGGAGATCAAAGAATGGCAGTTCCTCTACCCCCTCGGGAAATATCGGCGCACCCCGGAAGAGACATACACCCAGTTCATACCTCTTGTCTCAGGCCACCGGGCTGTAAACGAAACACCTGAATACGGGAAAAAACGAGACTTCGGCTTTTTCCCGGTTTTTTGGGGTAGGACAAAGAGCGGCGAGCCCTATGGCGGGCTTTTTCCCATTTATGGTCAGTTCAAAGAGCGGTTCGAGCGGGACGATATAACCTTTTTTCTCTGGCCTCTATATTCAAGCGCCAGATGGGAAGGTAACCAAAAAACCACCATTCTCTGGCCTATTCTTTCCTGGACCAAAGGTGACAAAGAGCGCGCCTTTCGTATCTGGCCTCTATACGGCTATGAAGAAAAGAAGGGCGAATACGATCGTTCCTTCGTTCTCTGGCCGCTCTTTTTTGTCCACAGAGAGGATCTTGACACCGAATACCCCAAGACCAAACGGATGTTTTTCCCGCTCTACGTCTCAGAGACATCGGCTGCAGAAAACAAAAAAATCTTCCTCTGGCCATTTTTCAATTACTATCATGACCGGCGCAACGATTACAAACAGTGGGATATGCCCTGGCCGCTTATCCAGTATGCAAAGGGTGAAGACTATCTGGTCAAAAAGTTCTGGCCGCTCTTTTCGGAAAAACAAAAGCCAGACAGCTATGAATTTTCTCTCCTCTGGCCGATTTATGAGTATGCCAGGGAGAGGCTGGAGGAGGACCAGGCAGAAAAGACAACCTATCGTTTCTTGATCATTAACAAGTCAGAGACCACGGTGTGGCCGGAGAAGAACGAAACCGAAAGCGTCACCCGCCTGTGGCCGCTTTTTTACCTCAAAACCCGACGTGATGGTTCAGCTTTTCTACACTTTCCGGCGATCATTCCGATCGAAGATGAGGGGTTCGAACGCAATTATGGGCCAATTTTCAGGATCTATGAATACGAAAAAGATAAGGAAGGCGGAGAGAAATCCAAGTTCCTCTGGGGAGTTTACCGGCACGAAAGTAGACAGGATTGGAATATGGTAGAATTATCTTTTCTCGCCTCCTGGGAGTCTGGTCCGGATATGAGCCGGTTTACACTGGCTAGAGGCCTTTTTGAATACCTGCGCAAACAGTCTCGCAGGGCCATCAAACTCTTCTATATTCCAGATGTGATAACTTGGGGTGAGAAAGAGGCAATGTCGCAGGCCCTAAAATGAAAGGCAGCCCCCCGAAAAGCCAAATCCCTGAGACCTAAAAATCTCAGGGATTTTTTAATATTGGTGCCGAAGGCGGGAACCCTTCGGTACTATCTAACCAGTTGATTTTATTAGAGCCGTTGTTTTAAAAATGCCTTATTTTTACCCCAAAAAGGCACCCTATGAGCACCCAATTCCATGTTTTGCAAGGGGCCGCAGCTTAAGAATTTCACAACCGGCCTTTAAACGGCACTTTTCCCGCGGCGAGGGGCAAAAAGGTAATAGGGGAAGGGTATCCACTGTGTAAGGCAGTAGCTGCCGATGTTGAATCCTCAGGAAACTCCAGAAATAGTTCCCTTTGACAATACCCGGTATAATACATAAAATGAATAGACATGAAACCGTTGTACGAAACGTTCGAACACGGAGCAGATGTCGGTATTCGCGGGAAGGGCCGGACTCTCGAGGAAGCCTTTGCCAACGGGGCAAAGGCCCTTTTTTCGCTGATGGCTGACCTATCCGCGGTTGAACCGCAAAAAGAAATCCAGGTGGCATGTACTGCTTCAGACGTAGAAACCCTGTTCATGGTCTGGTTAAATGAATTAATTGCCCTGGCAGATATAGAAAAAATAGTGCTTTCTGAATTCAGCGTAACTATAAAGGATAATCATTTAACCGCTACCGCCCGCGGAGAATCTATCAACCCCCAGAAACATAATCTGGGCGTAGAAGTTAAAGGAGCCACCTATACCATGCTCCGGGTGTTCAATGAAGACGGCTATTTCATAGCCCAATGTGTGGTTGATGTATGAGCGTTTTCCCGCACCTAATAATACAAAACCTTTGTCTAGCCATTGTCGAGGTAGGGCTATGGAAATCCAGTCATTAAAGAAGATGAATGACTTTGTCTGGCAGATCCCGCAGATGGGAGAAATGCGTGTCCCGGCCCTCATCTTCGCCAGCTACAAATTGATCGAAGAGATGGACGAAAAAGTCCGCGAGCAGGTAACGAACGTAGCCTGTCTGCCGGGGATTGTGCATGCCTCGGTCGCCATGCCCGATGCGCACTGGGGCTATGGTTTCCCCATAGGCGGGGTGGCAGCCTTTGACCCGGAGGAGGGCGGTATTATTTCCGCCGGCGGGGTGGGGTTTGACATCTCCTGCGGCGTACGCACCCTGACCACCGGACTGACCAGGGACGAGATCATGCCCTTCCTGGAGAGGCTCATCGATGGGTTCTTTCGGGTGGTACCGGCCGGTGTTGGCTCCGAAGGCAAGATAAGGCTTACCACAGCCCAGATCGACGACGTTCTGGCCGGCGGCGCAAAGTGGGCGGTGGAGAAGGGCTACGGGTTGCCAGAAGACCTGCAATATATAGAAGAAGGCGGCTACGTAGCCTGGGCCGATCCAGCGCAAGTCTCAGACCTGGCCAAGAAAAGGCAATTCAGAGAGGTAGGGACCCTCGGATCGGGAAATCACTACCTGGAAATCCAGCACGTCGCCGAGATCTATGATATTACCGCCGCCGGGGCGCTGGGTATCAAAAAAGACGACATTCTCATCGCCATCCATTGCGGTTCAAGGGCCCTGGGACATCAAATAGGGACAGATTACCTGGTCCTTCTGGCAGAAGCATCCAGAAAATACAAGATCCCCATTCGCGAGCGGGAGCTGGTCTGTGCACCCATCAACTCGCCCGAGGGAAGGCGTTATTTCGGGGCCGTGGGCGCCGGGATAAACTGCGCCCTGGCCAACCGGCAGGTTATAAGTCACCTGACCCGCGAGGCGGTGGCGGAAATCATTCCCCAGGCCAAGATAGAAATGTTATTTGACGTCAGTCACAACACCTGCAAGGTCGAAGATCACGTGGTCGGGGGGAAAAAAAGACGACTCTATGTCCACCGCAAGGGCTCAACGCGGGCCTTCGGTCCGGGAAGACCGGAGATACCCCCGCGCTTCCGATCCATCGGCCAGCCGGTATTCATCGGCGGAACCATGGGCACCTGTTCCTTCATTCTCGTGGGCACAGAATTCGGCACCGAGCAGGCCTTTGGGTCAGCCTGCCATGGTGCAGGCCGTAGCATGAGCCGTAAGCGCGCCACTAAAATCTGGCGTGGGGACAAGGTCATAAGGGATTTATCCGGTAAAGGAATCATAATCCGGGCCCATTCCTATAGAGGCATAGCGGAAGAGGCACCCGGTGCTTATAAGGATGTAGTTGAAGTCGTTAACGCGGCGCATGAAGCAGGACTTGCCAAAAGGGTAGCCATGGTCAAGCCCCTGGCCTGCATCAAAGGATAACCCACCAAGAAAAGAAGACATAGATGGTTGTTTGAGACCTTTGCAAAACGTTGAAGCTCCCCGCAGCAAGCTGCGGGGAATCTCCGTATGCAAGGTAAAATACATAGTATTCGTTCGCTATGCATGTTCAATTTTGTTCAAGATCAAGGAAGACGATCCGCCTGAGGCGGATTAACCGCAGGAATACTCGAGTATTTTGAGGATTAAAATTTGAGTATGACGCAGAGATTGGGCAAAAGGGGGTGTTTTGCTAAGGTCTCTATTTTTCAATTCCCTCTCGCGCCTTTACACCTTTTTTGAAATAATGCTTAATTGCGCGCATCTCTGTAACCAAATCCGCATGGGCAATAATCCGGGGAGTGGCATTTCGGCCGGTCAACACCAGTTCCATGGCCTCGGGCTTATTCTTCATCAGCTCGATAAGCCATTCTTCCGGGACCAGGCCTAAGTGCACGGCTACGTTCACCTCGTCCAGTATCAGGACATCTGCTGATCCATCACGGACAATCTGTCCAGCCAGCTCCATAGCCTCAGCCACCCCTTCTTTATCCTCTACGGAAGGGCCTTTCCGAAGAATAAACCCCGGACGTCCGGTCGGCTTTATAACAAAGTGGGGCAAGAGTTGAGAGGCGGCCTTTATCTCGCCGGTATCGGTTTCCCCCTTCAAAAACTGGATCATGGTCACCCTGAGCCCCTGCCCGGCTGCCCGCAGGGCCAGTCCCAGGGCCGCCGTGGTCTTGCCCTTGCCATCGCCGGTGTAAACATGTATGTAGCCCCGTCGGAGACCCATCTTTAACCCTTCTTATCGCCTAATATCGTAGCCGTTTCCCCAAAAGATTGGTGGCAAGACTGTGCCATAAACCCCACCGGCCCGTCAAGCAAAGAACCTATCTGGTTATTGTTCCATGTGATTTTCCATGCATTTTTGAAAACGATTGCTTGACAAATGGCTCATATATGCCGCAAAATCAAGCGACTTATGCAATTATATAAAAGCAAATATTGGGTGAAATTTGATCAAATCTTTACCAGCCGACGGTTTTGAACGCCTAAGTCAAAGACTTCTTCGTGAGTCCGGGTTTCAGCAGGTAGTTGTTACAGGCAAGAGCGGTGACGGAGGAATCGGTGGGATAGGGATTCTTCAAATGAATCCTTTTGTTAGCTTCAATGTCCTGTTCCAGTGTAAACGCTATCAAGGAGCCGTAACTCCATCCCATGTCCGAGATTTCCGCGGAGCGATGATGGGTAGAGCTGACAAGGGTATCATCATCACAACTGGCACGTTCACACTTGAGGCCAAGAAGGAGGCTCGGCGAGATGGTGTGCCGCCAATCGAACTGGTTGACGGTGAAGCGCTTGTGCAAATGTTCGAACGTCTCGAACTGGGCCTTATTCCACGAAAAACCTTGACCCTTAAAGGTAAGGAGCAAAATCTGTATGAAATATTTTTATCGTAGCGACAATTGTATATGGTACGATAACTTGTATGAATCTGTTAGAACAATCTCACCTTCATCAAAGGTGCTTGAGCATTTGATTGTAGAACGTGAACGAATCATATATACGACTAATTTTCTTAGGAAGTTTGAATTGGAAGGGAAGACCGTGTGCGAAATAGGAGGAGGAGGTATTGGCTTGGCTTGTGCACAAGAAATAGGCGCAGAAGTTGAAGTATACGATGTTAATCAATGGTTTAAACCTATATTAGACCACTTCTCCATTCCATGGAATTATATTGATTTGCATCAACCAGGCGTGACTCTACAGCGCTCATATGATGTCATCCTACTATGCGAAGTAATAGAACATATTGCCCGTTGGCCGGCTGAAATACTGACTGAACTTAAGAAATTCTTAAATCTTGGTGGCATTTTACTAGTAACTACTCAAAATTTAAATAGATTATCAAATCGTCTCCGGATGGTAACTGGGAAACGGTTGTTCGCAAATTTTGTGCCGGAGGAGTTAGTGGTCGCACATTTACGTGAATATACGCCAGAAGAGTTATTATTTCTGTTTCATCGGGCTGGATTCACGGATATGCAGTGGCAGTTAGTCAGCTTTCCTGATGTTCGGAAGTCTCTACTGATTCAAGTAGGGTATAACTTTGTGTGCCGACTATGCCCTCGCCTATCAAATATAATTTTTTGCTGGGCTGGGAAGTGATTTTGGGGACGCCCTTCATATTTGCAGTTTTAGAACGTCTGGAATTGGAAAAGCAGCAGTTAGCATTTTGAAGTGGGTGGACATGCGAACCCCTCTTCTCTTTTTGCCGCCTTTTGAAGGCTAGCTGATGATCCAAAAATATTATAAAACGTTCAATCCGGTTGCCTGGGCCCCACTTAACCCTGGATGCTCTTTAGTTTTGCAGGTTACAGATGAATTGATATGCTAAGCGTTTATCATACCTGGCAAGTTGAGGATAGATGCGCCTGGAACGTGTATCATGGTTTTCCTTATCAGGGGTAAGTTTTTCTGTGAAGCGAGGAAAGCGAATAGAGTACAAGAAAAAGGCTACAAACTAATCGACCTTTAGACTAAAAACTGCAAAACTAAAGGGCATCTTTCAGTTCCCTACTGTATCCGTATCAGATACAGACGTTTTTGGCATTGGTGTTATTGGGCACGCCCGCCACGCACTGGCCACAAATAGTATGCCTTTGTGTCTGACTTCGGCACGACCTGTCCGCTGGCAAGGTCAGCTACCCATAATTCTTCTGACGACTTGCGTGTCGAAGTCCAGTAATCATAATCGCGCACTTCTAAGAAACCAAGTTGGCGCAGTTTTTGGTACGGCCAAGTTTCGAATTTAGCCGAATCATACCCCAGGCTTTTTGCGTAAGCGATTAATTCGACCATTTCGCCTTTGGTCGGCACCCGCCAGTCGGCATAGCCGGCATAGTTTTCATTATTCAGCTTCTGAATAAAGGCATAGACATTATCGTCACCCTTCCAGTAGAGTTGCTTCCCTGCCAGGTTGGCATGCTTGGCCCAAACCACGCCCGTTCCCTGATCAAGAGCCGTCTGGTCAAGGAATACGAAATTGTGGCTCTGCGCACAGGATGTCAAAGTCAGACAAAATAATAGAATTAGTATTTTTCTCATCTTCTTAACTCCCCAACAAAGATCGTTGGAAAACCTTCCTGATTTCCTTTTCATCCGACCATTCAAGTATGCCTGTTTTCAGATTCTTCAGGTTCATGGTAATTTTGTAATACACATCAGAGACATCGCCAG
>CAYSYZ010000008.1:8150-30999 GCA_964435205.1 uncultured Desulfovibrionales bacterium | reverse complement strand
GACTATCTATATTGCAGACGGGCACCATCGCTATGAGACAGCCTTGGCATACTTGGATGATCAAGACGAAAAAAACTCAGTCCAAGAATTGCACGGCAAAGCAGAAATAGTTATCGAATAAAGCAAGAAACCAGTGGGAATTACGCAATATATCGATGAATTCTATGCAGATCTGCCTCCTGCCTCTTATCTAAGAAAACCTTCTCATGGTCAATTATGTTGGATTCCTTCTCCCTTTCTGGAACCTGTTCCTTGGCTTTTGAAAGTCAAAAGAGCGACTCCATCAGGCCATACGATTGCCGATTTTGAAATGCGTCAAGCAAAAGATTCTGATTTTTCCACCCAGTCGGAACTGCCCTTGTATCACTTGAAGCTTCGTGCTAACGAAGAGCTCCTGGTCAACAGGGCTAAGCGAAGACCGGGAATAGTTATCTTACCGCGCAATATTCTGTTTGATGACGTGCATATTGAATTAAAAAGGAGTGGCAAATCGCATCTGCAACAAGATTTAATTTTGGTAATACCGATCTATTCCATCCAGAAGGATAACAAGCCGACCGGCTTTCCCCCGCTCATGGTGTCGAGAATAAAGGCTTTGATGTATAACCAATTTTTTTATATCCCCAGGACTGAGATAAACCACCAGATTATAGAAGGCGTGGCACGACTGGACAGGTTACAGCCAGTTTATCCACAGGGGCCGATTGCTTTTAAGCCGCTTGCCAAGGCTCTCACCGAAGAGGTAATAGCAATTCTAACCAATATGCTCAGAATCTGGCTTTGTATCAGCTGCGACGAACAAAGTATCAAAGATTATCAAGCCTTGAAAGAACTGGTTTGGGAAACTTTACCGGAGGAGGCTAAATTACCAGTATTTTAAATTAAATCCACATCACTTGTAGCCCTTTCCGCATGACGGACCATAGATCCAAATACGAAGGACGTTTTAATATGGGAGCTTGTTTTGGTATGCCATGGATGACGCCAACCATTCTGGCTGCCTTAAGGATAAGGCTGCGAATATCGGGATAGAGCGGATGCGCTTTGTTGGCCCGATAATACAGTCGGTTTCCGTCCTTTTGTTTCTGTATCAAATCAAGGCTTAGAAGCTTTTGCAACTCCGCCCGCACCGTCCCGATAGTAAGCCCTGAACGTCTCTCAATCTCCCGCACGTGCAAGGATAGGTCAACCGGTCCGAAAAGCATTCGAAAAATCTCGGCACGAACTTTGGATGATAGGATTTTTGCCAGTACATTCATAATGAATGCTTATATCATACAACTTTTCCTATTTCCCTGAAAAATAGGAGGGCAGTCTTTAATCTTGCTCTTATAGCACAAATTTTGCCGGATTGTCATTATATTAAAGGGCAAGGACGTATCATGACCGGATCGGTGCCCGCTGTCCTGATGTGGCGGCTGCCGCTTGTCTGCCTTGCTTGCCGGCAGGCACGGCGCACAGGCAAACATCAAGGGAAAGGAGGGCGAGTAGTTTTGGCAACTCTTTCTGTACCGTCCCTACGGCGAACCCTGAACGCCTCTGAATTTCTCGCAGGTGTAACGCACAGTCAGCGTAGGCGTAGAAGGAGAATGGCAGGCGGGAATATTAGAGGATGAGCCGGTATTTATCGGCCGGTATGACCAAAACCGCCGGTGTTGCGAACACTGAAATCAAGTTGGTCTATCAGTTGCAGCTCCGCTCGATGAGCCCGGCATAAAACCATCTGCGCAATCCGCTCACCGCGTCTAATGACAAACGGTTCCTGGCCAAAATTAATCAGGGCTACACACACCTCTCCCCTGTAATCCGCATCAATAGTCCCCGGAGCATTTATGATTCCAATGCCATGTTTGATTGCCAAGCCACTGCGGGGGCGAATCTGGAATTCGTAACCGACGGGAATGGACAAAGCTATCCCGGTTGGAATCAGACAGACATTTCCAGGTGCAATGGATACTTCGTCATCCACTGCCGCCCGAAGATCCATGCCCGAGGCGTGAGCTGTCATGTAACATGGTAGCTCTATATCGGCGTCTCTTTCCGGCCGCACACGCTTTGCTTTTATGAGGACGCTGTCGGTCATGTCATTTCTGCCCTCTTTCTCTAAAGGGTGAGGACAGATCACAGGGAAAGTATATCTTTGGGTATATCCTGTTCAGAAACAGGTCCGAGGGCCGTTAGAGATAATGTGTAAGGCGAAAAATATTCCTGCGCCAGCATAACAATATCTTCTCTGGTTACAGCGTCTATCTGGGCTATTAGCTCATCGTAACTTATAAAATGGCCAAAATGTATTTCGTTTTTCGCCATCCTGGTCATACGGTTATCAGAGTTCTCAGCCGTTAACAGAAATCCACCCTTCAAATGCTCTTTGGCACTGGCAAGTTCCGCTTCGTCAATAGAGTTTTTCTTAATATTCCGCATCTCACGCAAAATCAGCTCTATGGTTTGGACCGTATTTCTTTTATTCACGCCTGCATAAACCCCGAAAAGGCCTATGTCAGTATATGAGGAAACAAAAGAGTAGATGGTATAAGCAAGCCCGCGGCGCTCCCTAATTTCTTGAAAGAGCCGGGAACTCATGCTCCCACCCAATATGATATTTAACAGCATGCAGGCGTACCGGCGATCGTCCACCGCGGAACAGCTTTTTGTTCCTAATATCAGATGTACCTGCTCAAGTTTTTTAGGATAGACAGCCAGACGAGATTCTACAGAGGGGATCACACGTTCAGGTACACCATTTCGCCCGGGCACTTTACAAAATGCCTCCACAACCAAATCCAAAAATACATCATGATCCAGATTGCCAGCAGCGGCAATAACCACCTTATCCGGCAAATAAGTCTTTTGTAAGTATTCACATACAGTATTTGAATTTATCTGCATAACGTTCTCGGCGGTGCCCAGTACCGGGAAGCCGAGAGAGTTATTGCCCCAAAAAATGCTGTTGAAAAGGTCATGGATATGGTCATCCGGTGTGTCCTCGACCATACTAATTTCTTGAAGTATGACCTGTCGTTCCTTCTCTATCTCTACCGGGTCAAATAATGAGTTCAAAAATATATCCGAGAGGAGGTCAACGATGACATCAAGATGAGTATCTAGTACCCGGGCATGAAAGCAGGTGTTTTCACGGGAGGTGAAGGCGTTAGACATACCACCCACAGCGTCTAGCTCTTTGGCTATCTGGAGCGCTGTCCTCTTCGCCGTCCCCTTAAAAATCATGTGCTCAATAAAATGAGAAGTGCAATTATCTTTTTCGGTTTCATCCCGTGACCCTACAGTCACCCATATGCCCATGGAAACAGAACGCATATAGGGAATACGTTCCGTAACCACTCTTATCCCATTGGGGAGGATAGTCTTAAGATACACGTCGCTTCATGCCTTATGTTTTATGCTGTTGATCGCTCTATCGCCTGTCCCAGGGCAGCTTTGCGGCTTAGTTTTATCCTGCCCTGGCTGTCAATCTCTATGACCTTCACCAGAACCTCATCGCCTTCCCGGAGGACATCTGAGACTTTCTGCACACGCTCTGTATCAAGTTGAGAAATGTGTATCAGGCCATCAGTCCCGGGCAATATCTCCACAAATGCTCCAAAATCCACAATCTTCTTGACCTTGCCAAGATACAAGGCCCCAACTTCAGGTTCGCAAGTCACATCTTTAATCCATTTAATAGCACGTTGTAAGACCGCATCATTGGGAGAAACAATGCGGACAGTGCCGTCGTCTTCTACTTCGATCTTGGCTCCCGTTTCGCCCGTGATTTGCCTGATTACTTTTCCACCCGGACCGATGAGGTCTCTTATCCTGTCCGGATTAATCTGGATAGAAATAATCTTGGGAGCATATATGGACAAAGTTTCGCGCGGCTGTTCTATCACCTCACGCATCTTTTCCAGTATAAATAGCCGCGCTTCCCGGGCCTGTTCCAATGCGGCCTTCATGATTTCCTTAGTCAGACCTTTGATTTTGATATCCATCTGCAGAGCCGTGATCCCCTGGTCGGTGCCCGCTACTTTGAAATCCATGTCTCCGAGGTGGTCTTCATCTCCCAGGATATCCGTTAAGATGATGACCTCTTCTCCCTCTATTATCAGTCCCATGGCAATACCGGCAACCATTGTCTTTGCGGGAACACCAGCGTCCATAAGGGAAAGAGACCCACCGCAAACCGTGGCCATGGAGGAGGAGCCGTTTGATTCCAGCACATCAGAGACAATACGAATTGTATAGGGAAACTCCTCCGGAGTGGGCAAAACCGAGGAAAGGGCCCGTTCGGCCAAAGCTCCATGACCTATGTCCCTGCGCCCCGGTCCTCGCATCATACGTACTTCACCCACACTAAATGGCAGGAAATTATAGTGCAGCATAAAGCGTTTGAAGGTTGCCCCATTTAATGATTCAATGCGCTGTTCGTCTTCCGACGTACCCAGGGTAAGAACGGCTAGGATCTGGGTCTCCCCACGCGTAAATAGAGCTGACCCGTGCGTCCTGGGCAGTACACCGGTTTCGCAAGATATCGGTCTGATATCTTTGAACCCCCGGCCATCGATGCGCCTTCTCTCTTTGACGATCATTTCCCGGACTGCCTCTTTCTCGACAGTATAAAGCAGGTCTTTTATTTCTTCCTCTCGGCCTGCGTAATCTGCCGAAAGCGCTGACAGTACGTTTTGCTCAATAGCCCGCAGCTTCGCACTACGTTCCTTTTTGACAGCACAAGTAACAGCCCCCCTAATACTATCTCCACCTGCTTCGATTATGCGAGCCTTAAGGGCTTCGTCTTCTGCTACTTCAGGAACAATCCTCTTGGGATTGCCGACGGCTTCCCTGAGTTCTGTCTGTAACCGAAGAATGGGCTGCATACCTTCATGGGCAAAAAATATGGCTTCGAGCATTACCTCTTCAGGCACGATCTGGCCACCGCCTTCGACCATAACGATAGCATCCTTAGTCCCGGCAACAACGATATTAATGTCTGAATTCGCCAGTTGGCCGGAAGTCGGATTAAGTACCAGCTGACCATTGATTCGCCCGACACGAACTGCAGCTACAGGGCCCGCGAAAGGAATATCTGAAACTTCAAGGGCCGCTGAAGCCCCGATCATAGCCAGTATGTCCGGATCATTTTCTTGATCCACCGAAAGTACCGTGGCGATGATCTGGGTTTGATACCGGTAGCCCTTAGGGAACAGCGGCCGTAAAGGGCGGTCGATAAGCCGGGAGGTGAGGGTTTCCTTCTCGCTCGGCCGGCCAATCTCCCGGCGGAAAAAACTCCCGGGGATCTTACCTGCAGCATATAACATCTCCTGGTAGTCCACCGTAAGGGGCAAAAAAGTTACACCCTCTCGCATCTGGTCAGAAGACACTGTGCTTACAAGTACTACCGTGTCTCCGTAGGACACAGTAACTGCCCCACTGGCCTGTTTGGCCACTTTACCAGCCTCAATTGCAAGAACTCTTCCTGAGAGTTCGGTTGAAAAGCATTTCGCCATCTTTTTTCTATCTCCAACTATTATATATTGCCGCACTACTTACGGATGCCTAGAGCATCTATTACGGCGCGATATCGATCAATATTTTTCTTTCTAAGATAATTGAGTAGACGCCGCCTCTGCCCCACCAGTTTGAGTAACCCACGCCTGGAAGTGTGGTCTTTTTTATGAACCTTAAAATGTTCGGTAAGGTAACCAATACGGCCACTCAAAATGGCGATTTGTACCTCTGGTGAACCAGTATCCGTGGCATGAAGCCGGAACCGCTCAATGATTTCCTTTTTCCCCTCGGGTCCAATCACTGTTTACACCTCCCTTCTCTATAACATAATTCAGGCTTGAATACGTTAACTACATTTTTTAAACACGCGAACGGGCTTTAGATCCCAGCTATTATCGTTCCAGGCATATATGGCGAGGAGATCGCCGTCTTTTGAAAGAACCCTGACCCAGGGCTTGCCCATCTTTCCCAAAGTTGCTGAAATCTCGGTCTCTTTCAAAAATAGCTCCCGCCCCTGTTGTACCTTCCTAACCACGGGATCCCCTACTTTTACCGAGGGCATTTGGTAGAGAATATCCGAAACCGAAAGAATATGTTTTTCCTTTATCGCTTCGGGAATAACCGCCTGCTGGATAGTAAAGGGACCACTGCGCAGTCTTCTTAATTCCTTCAAGTAGGCACCGCAACCAACCTTCTGGCCTATATCGTTCACCAGGGCTCGTACGTAGGTCCCCTTAGAACAAACTACTCTGAAAGATATTTCCGGTAAGACAAACTTCTTTATCGTTAGTTCTCTAATGGTAACCTCTCGAGCCTCTTTCTCTACAAAGACTCCCTTCCTGGCCCAATAATAAAGAGGTTTGCCCTTGAATTTCACGGCAGCAAAAGGCGGGGGGGTCTGTTTTATGATCCCTGTAAAATCACCAAGTACCCGCTGCACCTCATCCAGTGTTATATCTGGTACATTCAAGGTCTTAATAATGTTACCGGTTACATCAAATGTATCCATTGTTACCCCTAAGACCAGTACGCCTTCGTATTCCTTTTCATCTTCAGGCAGAAACTGAATAGCCTTTGTAGCTTCATTCACGCAAACAGGTAAGACACCTGTGGCAAAGGGATCTAATGTCCCGGTATGGCCAGCCCGTTTGACCTTTAAGGTCTTCTTTGCAGCCTGCACCACCTTGAAGGAACTCCAACCTGCCGGTTTATCAATTACTATTATTCCGGACTTATTCATTAGAACCCAACAGCTTTCTTATCCATTAGAAAGCCGATTTCAGATAACAGCTCCTGCTTGATGGTTTCATAGTCACCGCGCCGCTTGAAGCCCGCGGCATTAAAATGGCCACCTCCGCCGAACTTCTCTGCTAGGCTAGCAACATTCACTTTATCACGCGAACGCAAGCTGACGCTGAAACAACCGGCTTCTATCTCCTTAATAAAGATAGCCAGCTGGACTCCAGCTATGGACCGTGGATAATTGATAAAATCTCCCGTATCTTCGATTAAAGTGTACGTAGCTCTTAACATATCTCTAGAAACCGCAATTAGCCCTACTCGCCCTTCATAATAAGTCCTTAGAGTAGAGAGTACCGCAGCCAGTAACCGCAAACTATTAACCGAATAATTTTCATAAATGTTCTGCGATACCCACCACGGCTTGACCCCCAAATCTATCATTTCTGCTGCAATACGCATGGCCTCGGAACTAGTCGATGCGTAACAAAAGGAACCCGTATCAGTAAGAATAGCTACATAAAGGTTTACAGCCATGTTATATGAGATGTCTGCACCAGTAGATTTTATCAAATGATAGATCAGTTCACCAACCGCAGAGCTTTTGGGATTTATCCAGCATATATCTCCAAACGTATGATGGCTCAAATGATGATCTATAACTATAACCGGGCTTATCTTGAAAAGCTCAGAAGATATGCTACCAATCCTCTTACTGTCACCACAATCCAACACAAAACAGGCCTCAGCAGCCAACAGATCTGAAGGATCATGCGAAATCTTTTCTACACCAGGCAAGAAAAGATACTGGGCTGGCACAGGATCTTCAGTAAAAAGTACCGGTTCCTTACCCAGATATTCCAAAAAAAATCCCATGGCTAAAAGGGAACCAATGGCATCGCCATCCGGATGGATATGAGTAGTCAAAAGAAAACGATGATTAGATTTTATTATGCGCACTATATCTTCAACTATCGCCATGGCTTTCTTCTTTCATCTCTCTAAGCAGTTTATCAATATGTTGGCCATATTCGAAGGATTGGTCGTAATGGAATTCTATGTCCGGGACATAGCGCAGGTCAAGCCGGGAGCCGAGGATTTTTTTTATAAATCCTGCTGCACTCTTTAATCCCGCCATCACTTTCTGACGTTCTTCATCATCTCCCAAAACGCTGAAGTAAATTTTGGCCTTACGAAGATCGTCGTTTACATCCACCCCGGTAACAGTTACCAGACTAATGCGAGGATCCTTAATCTTCCGTAAAATAATATCAGATACTTCCGCTTGGATCAGTTCGCCGAGCTTGTCGGCTCTCTTATATGAAATTTTCATAATGAACAATTTAACAGAGGGCTGACATCTATCATCTTTATTTTTCAAAAGAGACTATAGGTTGATAATCTCTATTTTTACCTCCAAGACTTCAGCTGAACCCATAGACTCAACAAAGCTCGCTATCTTATCCAATGCACTGTTAACCACACTCCGGTTATTGCCTACCGTGGCTATCCCGAGTTGTGCACTCTGCCACAAGTCATGGTCATCCACCTCACTGATGGATATATTAAACTTGTCACGAACACGATCAATAATACTTTTAATTATTTTCCGTTTGCCCTTTAAAGAACCATTTTCAGGCAAACGCAGCCCCAAACGACATATACCGACAACCATACGACAACCATGCCCGTGTTTTAGCCCCTGGGACTGAATCTGCACCTTTGTAAGGAGCCGAATTTGAAAACCCATCAAATGGTCGGTTTTATTTCTTTAAGGATGTAAGCTTCTATTACATCCCCCGCTTTAACATCATTATAGTTTTCCAGACCGATACCGCACTCGTAACCGGCTTGAACTTCTTTCACATCCTCTTTGAAGCGCCGTAAAGACGAGATACGACCGTTATAAATGACAGCACCATCCCGGATAAGCCGCGCTTTGCATCCTCTTTCCAGCTTACCGTCTGTGACAAAGCTTCCGCATATTGTCCCTACTTTGGATACAGTGAATATTTCCCTGGCCTCAGCCCGCCCCAGTATAGCTTCTTCGTATGTCGGCTCAAGAAGACCGGTCATAGCGTTCTTTACGTCATCCATAATCTGGTAAATCACATCATAGGTGCGTACATCTACCTTTTCCTGATCGGCCAGTTCCTGTACCCGGGCATGGGGACGAACATTGAAACCGATTACTATAGCATCAGATGCCGAAGCCAACAGTACATCACTTTCAGTTATGGCTCCAGTAGAACCATGGATGATATTAACCCTGATCTCCGGCGTGCTCAGTTTAGCAAGCGCATCACCCAAAGCTTCGAGAGAACCCTGGACGTCGGCCTTGAGGATAAGTTTTAATTCCTTAACCCCACCTTCTTTCATCCGCTCGAATAATTTTTCTAGCGAGATCTTACCTGCTTGGCTCAGTTCTGCCCTTCTCACTTTCTGCTTCCGAAGGGCACTTACCTGCTTGGCTTTTTTCTCGTCATCTACAACGATAAGTTCGTCTCCCGCCATAGGGATGCCGGATAAACCCTGAACCAAAACAGGCATTGACGGGCCAGCAGTAACCACCCGGGTCCCATTATCGTCAAACATGGCTCGAACTTTTCCGTAAAACTGCCCGCAGACAAAAAGATCGCCCGGTCTTAGTGTGCCTTCTTCCACGAGGACTGTAGCTACAGGGCCACGCCCCGTATCGATTCTGGCTTCTATAATCCTGCCTCTGGCCCGTTTTTTCGGAAACGCTTTTAACTCCAGCACTTCTGCCTGCAACAGGATCATTTCCAACAATTCCTTTATTCCCTTCTTCTGTTTAGCCGATACTTCAGCAAATATAGTCTGCCCTGCCCATTCCTCGGGGATCAACCCTAACTCAGCCAGTTCGCGTTTTACCCGTTCGGGGTTGGCATTAGGCTTATCAATCTTGTTTATAGCTACTACTATGGGAACGCCGGCAGCCCGGGCATGGTTTATAGCTTCTTTCGTCTGTTCCATAACACCGTCGTCTGCAGCAACTACCAGCACCACAACATCCGTGATCTTAGCGCCCCGGGCACGCATAGCAGTGAATGCCTCATGGCCAGGTGTATCCAGGAACACAATATCTTTGCCTTCGATATCGACATGATATGCACCTATGTGTTGCGTTATACCACCTGCCTCACCGGCAGTAACGTTTGTGTGGCGAATAGCATCGAGGAGAGAAGTCTTACCATGGTCAACATGGCCCATAATGGTAACTACTGGAGGCCTTGGCACAAGTTCGCCTCCCGGCACTTCCTCAGCCTGCAGAAAATCAGCTTCTTCAAATGACGCCTTCTCTATCTCATATCCAAATTCACTACCTACCAGGGCGGCAGAGTCAAAGTCAATAACCTGATTGATCGTTACCATAATACCGAGTTGCAAGAGTTTCTTGATAACTTCACTGCCCTTAATACCCATCCTTTTGGCTAGTTCACCAACCAATATGGTATCGTCTACTTTAATGCGTCGTTTGATGGGCTTGGGTATTGTGATTTCAGTCGTCTTCTTTTTCTTGGCGACAACCTTTTCCAGTTTTCTGGGCCGTAAGGGACGAGTAGCTCCCGCTGTAAGTTCATAAAGCTCCTCTTTTTGTATGACTTCGCGCCGGCGAACCACACCTTTCTTGCGCCGTTCTGCAACTTCCGGCTTGAACTCAACCAACCTCTTGCCATATTTCTTTTTTTGCTTTTCCGCTTCAGCGGGCTTTTCCGGCTCTTTTACAGCTGGAAAATGTGGAGTAGCTTCTTGGATCAATTTTTCCCTTTGCTCCGGTTCCTCGGGCCTGGCTGGCCTTACAACCGCAGGCTTACGAATGATCCGAACATACTCTTTTTTTGCTTCTTGAGGTAACGTAGGCACTTCCTTAATACGCTCGGCGGGTTTCTTTGCCGGCCCGGGTATTTGCTCGGTCGGTACCTCCTCAATCTTTTGTGCTTCCGTCTCTGCAGAAACCGGAGTTATATCTGATGGCTTAAGAACTGCTTTTCTCTCTACTGTAACTTCTTCCACTTTTTCTGCAACAGGCTGGGGCACGAGTTCAGCCGTTACTTCTGGTGCCACTTCCGCCATCGTTTCCTTTGCCGGTGCAGGTTCCGTATGCACAACTTTGGTACGTCTGCGAATAACGTTTGGCCTTACGCGCTCATCTACCACCACCTCCGACCTAACTCCCATAATTATATCTTTTACCCTTTGGGCATCTGCCTCTTCTAAAACGCTCATATGGGTCTTGACGTTATATCCCATCTCTTTAACCTGAGCCAGGAGCTGTTTGTTATCCATTTCAAGCTCTTTGGCCAGTTCATATATCCTTACTTTTGACATGCGTTCCTTACCTCCCCTTGAGCGCATAGGTTTTTCAGCTTAACATGCTTAACAGACTTTTTAAAAATCCTACACAGATCTTTTCGTCTTAAAGCCAGAAGCATACAATGTTCATCGAAACAGACATAGCCCCCTCTCCCAGCAAGGCTATGCTTTTCATCAAAAACGAGCGAACCGTTATCGTCAACACCTAAACGCCGCATGAAATATTTACTCTTTTTGGTGCGACATCCTATACACGTCCGTATACGGTTAGCTGGCAATAATTCTTATTCCTCCTCTTTTGATGGGACCTCTTCGAGTGGAAGGCTGGGAACAAATTCCCGGGCTGCCCGAAGGATATCTTCTGCCCTTTGTTCGGTAATGCCCTCTATCTGAAGGAGCTCTTCCACAGTTGCATCCGCCAGTTGATCGGCTGAGGTAAAACCTTTTTCAAAAAGAGCGTCAGCGATTTTCTCTTCTACCCCCTCAATCTTCGTCAACGACAGATACCCTTCGTGCATCATCTTTGCGTACTTGCTTTCACTCTTTACATCAATCCTCCACCCTACCAAGCGCGATGCAAGACGTACGTTCTGCCCCTGTCTGCCGATAGCCAGCGAAAGCTGATCATCAGGAACAATAACGTCCATAGATTTGTTGCCTTCGTCTATAATTACGCGACTAATCTCCGCCGGTGCTAAGGCATTACACATATATTTGGCGATGTCTGCGTTCCAAGGAACAATGTCAATCCGCTCTCCCTTCAATTCTTGGACTACATTCTGCACTCGTGAACCCTTCATGCCAACGCACGCTCCTACCGGATCCACATCTGAATCATTGGAAACTACAGCTATCTTTGATCTGCTACCCGGTTCACGAGCCACACCCATAATTTGCACTATAGAATCGCTAATTTCGGGAACCTCTAACTCAAAAAGTTTTGCCACAAATGAAGGATGCGTGCGCGAAAGAACGATTTGAGGCTCCTTAGTGCTATGCCTGCGGACATCTATCATTATCGCCCTTATTCGATCGCCCCGGCGGTAATTCTCACGGCTTATCTGTTCTTCAACCGGCAACATGGCGTCCGTTCGACCAAGATTAACAATGATATTTCCTCTTTCAAAACGTTGCACAATACCGTTCACTATTTCACCTATGCGGTTGTGGAAATCTTCATATATAACATCCTGCTCCGCATCTTTCATCCGCTGAATAATGATCTGCTTGGCAGACTGTGCTGCTATACGCCCAAATTCGCTCGTATCTATCTTCGTTCCCAGACTATCGCCGAACTGGCACCCTGAATCTAGCTTTCGCCCCTCTTCGAGAGATATCTGGGTCTGTTCATCTGTTACTTTTTCCGTCACCTCGCGAAACTGAAAAACCTCAATCTCGCCCACTTCCTCATTGTAAGTAACCTCTAAGTCACGGCGTTGTCCGTACTTCTTCTTGGCAGCGGATCTGATAGCCTCTTCCAAGGCTTCAATAAGTATCTTTCGATCGATACCCTTATCCTTGCTTACCTGGTCAATAACGTGTTTCAGTTCGGAAATCATACTTATACTCTCCGCCGGTTAATAATCAAATTTCCCACTCTAAATTGGCTTTAACCAATTCTTCATGGGGTATTGCAAATAGCTCCTTGTCTATGATTACGTAAATAGTGCCATCCTTGTAATCCGACAAAATACCTACAAAATTCTTACGGTTCCCAAGCGGATGGGTTGTTTTTATTCTAACTTTCCTACCTTTAAACCGCTGGAAATCCTTTTCTTTCTTAAGAGGTCTGTTCAGACCCGGGGACGAAATCTCCAGATGATAAGGATGAGGTATAAGATCTTTTACTTCGAGCAGGTTCCCCAATTCATGACTTATATTCGCGCAGTCATCGAGAGCAACACCTTGCTCCTTGTCTATGAACAGTCTCAGAACCCACCCAATCTTTTCCTTGCGGTACTCGATTTCTACCAATTCCATACCTTCGTCGTCAAGAAGCGGTACGGCTATAGCCGTGACACCCTCAATAACTCTCCTGATTTCGTCTTGTGATCTATTCATATATAATACACATAAAATAAAAAAAGTGGGCCTTAGCCCACTTCACTCTTTTAGCCAGGACTTTAACTGATTTTTGTTACAAAAACTTGCTTGTAAAAAATATCAATTCAAATCCACTAATCGAAGTAGGCACTCAACCCTCAAGTAACCAGGGCTAAAGCAACCTCAATAAGGGATGGAGCGGGCAACGGGATTCGAACCCGCGACACCAAGCTTGGGAAGCTTGTACTCTACCAACTGAGCTATGCCCGCATTATAGGTTTATTAATAAGGTATAAACCGCCATCTGTCAAGGGTTTTTGACATTTCAGCAAGTTAGCGAGCGCCCCGCTTTCCAATTCACATCGCTGCCCTTAATAATACACACTGGGATTTTACTTTCAAAAAAGCTTTTTACTGTCCAAGAGGATAGTGACTGGGCCATCATTTACCAGTGCAACATCCATCATGGCCTGAAATTCCCCCGTAGCTACCGGAACACCTCGTTTTTGCACCTCGGTGATAAAAAGCATATAGAGTTGTCGGGCCAAGCCGGGTGATGCCGCTCTATCGAAAGACGGCCTTTTCCCTTTTCGACAGTCTCCAAGAAGGGTGAACTGGGATACTATAAGACACTCACCCTCCGTATCGAGGAGAGAAAGATTAAATCTGCCCGATCGGTCCGCAAATATACGTAACGATACTACCTTTGACGCCAGATAAGTGGCATCAAGGAGGGTATCGCCTTTTTCAACTCCCAAAAAAACGACCATGCCAGGCCCTGTTACCCCTACTTCTTTCCCGTCAACTGTAACACTGGCTTTCTTTACCCGTTGCAGGATTGCTCGCATCCATTCTCCTCCAGGTGCACAAATTATGCTTTCACAGTAAGCAGAACAAGTTTACATTTAAGGTCCTTTTTATTGACAAAAAACCAATCATGGATTATATAATGCCGGTTTTTGTTTTTTTGTCTTGGAAAGGGGGTGATTCCAATGGATTGTGTAACGGTAAAGCCGGGGGTTGGCTGCGTCTTCATGAGCAAGAAAGGTTGCACTTTTAATGGTGGGGCCTGTCATCCAGCTATCGATAAGTGCGAAGGTTGTAGCCGCGCCATAGAGTTTCCAACAGGAAAATACTGCAGTAGCTTCCCTGACCCAACCTCAAAGTGGAAGAGAGGCAGTTGTAATCTGGCCACGCACATCAAGGCGGAGACGCAGAAAGCTGTAGCTAAAATTAACCCTCTCAAGGCCTCCAAGCGAAGCGCCAGTGGACGCTAATGAACCATGTTTCTGCAACCCTTTGCTCGTGGAGAGCAACACAGCCGTGTTGCTCTCACCAGGGGTTGTTTGTCTTTGTCTATACCGAAGAAAGTCGCTTCAGCGCACTTTCAAACCTGTCCATACCTTTAGCAATATTTTCCATAGACGTGGCAAAAGAAAATCTGATGTACCTATCATCGCCAAATGCTATTCCCGGGACAACAGCTAAGCCCGCTTCCTCCAGCAGGTAATTACAAAGAGTCACAGAATTCTTTATCTTCCCGTCTCTATGTTTTCGAGAATAGTACGAAGAGACGTTTGGGAAAACATAGAATGCTCCCTGCGGTTTCACACAGGTTACGCCGGGGATAGCTCGGATTCGCTTGACAATATAGTCTCTGCGTTCCTTGAAGACAGACACCATTTTGGCAATAAAAGTGGCCGGCCCGTTCAGGGCAGCAATAGCTGCCTTTTGCGCTATGGAGGTGGGATTCGAAGTGCTCTGACTTTGAATGTTCGTTGCAGCCCCGATTATTTCTGCCGGTCCTGCCAGATAGCCGATCCGCCAGCCGGTCATGGCATAGGTTTTAGAGACGCCATTAAGAATAAAGGTCCTATCCTTGAGCCCGGGGTTAAGAGAAACCACATTAACCGGCTTCTTGCCATCAAAACGGATCTTCTCATAGATATCATCGGAGATAACATAACAGTTGTGTTCTAGCAGCAGTTTGCCAATCTGCCTGAGCGTTCTTACGCTGAGAACAGAACCTGTAGGGTTAGAAGGGCTATTCAAAATAATAGCCTTTGTTCTTGGGGTTATCACCTTTGCCAATTCCGAAACATCAACGTCAAAGTCATCCTCTTCCTTGGTCTGAAGAATAACCGGTTTTGCTCCGGCCAGTTCAACAATCGGGGGGTAGGATACCCAGTAAGGGGCAGGGATAATGACCTCATCGCCTTTGTCAAAGAGGGCCTGAGCCAGATTGTAAAGGGCGTGTTTGCCCCCGCAGGAGACCACTACCTCTTGACGGGAGTAGGACAACCCGTGATCATCTCTTAGGTGCCGGATAATAGCATCTTTTAATTCAACCACACCACCAACTGGGGTGTATCTGGTAAAATTATCCCGTATAGACTCTATAGCCGCCTCTTTGACATGGCTGGGTGTATCAAAGTCTGGTTCCCCCACCCCGAAGTTGACAATATCCACACCGGCACTCATCAAGGCCTTAGCCTTAGCATCAATGGATAAGGTGGGAGAAGGCTTAATCCTGCGGGCCCTTCTGGACAAAGCTTCCTTACTCATTTTTTGTAACCCCCCCCTTTTCTACTAATTAGTGCAGCCTATGCCGTTCGGGAGAATCTACGGCAAAAATGTCCCGTAAGTTTTAGGATAAACCGGAATGATTGTCCAGCCCAAAAACTGCCTGTCTGCTACCTCAGCAATCTGTAGTTCACTTAATAGATTACTTCCTTTAAGAAAAGACCCCGGGCTGGTGCTGTAATCCCGGCCTTGGTTCGATCACCGGCCCGAAGTATGTTCATAAACCCTTCCGGTGTTATCCGACACTGTCCTACTTCAACCAGGGTACCCGCAATATTGCGCACCATGTGGCGAAGAAAGCCGTTAGCCTTTATTTCAAATTCGATTATTCTGCCTTTTCGGGTTAATTCTGCACTGCTCACCGTTCGGGTAGTGCTTTTGACGAAACTACCACTGGCCATGAAAGCCGCAAAATCATGTTCTCCACGTATCATCGGGAGACATTTTCCCATGGCCTCGAGATCCAGGTCATGTGGAACAAACCAGGTATGGAGGCGGTGAAGCGGAGATCTTATCTGAGCGTTCAGTATGCGATATAAATATACCTTCTCCAAAGCCGAATAACGGGCGTGAAAATCAGAGTGGACCTCACATACACCCCTCACGGCAATATCCTGAGGAAGCAGGCTGTTTAATCCTTTCCAGAATCCGTCGACAGGGATTTTAGAGGATGTCTTACAGTTTGCCACCTGGCTTATCGCGTGCACCCCGGCGTCTGTCCGGCCGGAGCCGATTATTCTGACCTCTTCGCCAGTCATGATGCTGAGTTTTTCCTCAACCACCTCTTGTACGCTAAGGCCATTTTTCTGTCTCTGCCAACCGGAGTAGGCAGTGCCATCATACTCCAATATGAGCTTGATATTCCGCATAGGAATGCTTATGGGAAAAGCGGTATCCCCTTCAGACCCGTAGTCTCCTCCCGATCGAACATAAGGTTCATATTTTGAACAGCCTGTCCGGATGCCCCCTTGATCAGGTTGTCAATAGTCGAGAGTATAATCACGCGGCCAGTGCGCTCGTCAACTTTGAGGCCAATGAAGCAGTAATTGGACCCTTTGACCTGGGCGGTTTGAGGATAGGCGTCTTCGGCACAGATCCTCACGAAAGGAGCCGACTGATAAAACTGCTCATACTCATGGATTAAGTCTTTTGTGGTTTTCTGTATCCTCATATCTGCATAGATTGTACTTAGCATCCCGCGACTCATGGGAACCAAGTGAGGGATAAAACTTACGGTTATCTCCTCGCCTGCCAGCAGACTGAGCTCTTGCTCCATTTCCGGCGTATGGCGGTGGACAGCTACCTTGTATGCCTTGAAATCTTCATGGACCTCACAGAAAAGGCTACTGAGCGCTACAGATCGGCCAGCGCCACTTACCCCGGACTTAGAGTCAACAACAATACTTTTGTTATCAATAAGGGCTTTTTTGAGTAGAGGAGCAAGGCCTAGGATGACGGTAGTCGGATAGCAGCCCGGGTTCGCCACTAACTGTGTTTCCTTTATGGCCTGGCCATGTATTTCGGGTAGTCCGTACACCGCTCCGCTTAAATATTCCGGGGCGGTATGGCCCTGATACCATTTTTCATATACCCTGACGTCCTTCAGGCGAAAATCGGCACTTAAATCGATCACCTTTTTACCAGCCTGTATAAAAATGGGGACATAGGCCATGGCCGTCTGATGAGGAACGGCCAGGAAAACTACATCAGCCGCCGCAACAATTTCTGCCGGCGAAAATGCCGTGCAGACAATATTTACACTACCTAGAAGGGACGGGAAAACCTTGTGGAGTTGCTGACCCTCGTATTGGCGCGAAGTAGCAACAGTGATTGTAACCTCCGGATGTAGGGACAATATTCTTACCAGTTCAAGCCCAGTGTAGCCTGTAGCTCCAACTATAGCTGCACGTATCATAACACCCTCCCCGTCATGGTTATCCTAGCTGAACTAATGATTTGATTGTATCTGCCTTACCCTTTTCAACCTGACCTTATAGAACATATTCCGGATAAAAAAAAGAGGGTTTGCATAGCAAACCCTCTTTCACAAGGCACACCGTTATTCGGGCAAAATCATCTCTTTGAATACTGATAGCGGGCACGGGCTCCCTTTTGTCCATATTTCTTGCGCTCTTTGGCCCGCGGATCCCTTGTCAGCAGACCAGCTTTTTTCAGCGCCAGCCGGTATTCGGGATTAAACTCCAAGAGTGCCTTGGCAATGCCATGGCGAATGGCTCCTGCCTGCGCCATCTTGCCGCCGCCAGAGACGTTGACCGAAATATCAAAATTAGCCCCTGTTTCAGTGAGGACAAAAGGCTTTTTGAGCATGATTACCGGTAGGTCAGTGTCAAAATATTCTTCCAGGGGGCGCTTGTTAACCTGAATCTTACCCCCACCGGGACGCATCCATACCCTGGCTACAGCCGTCTTCCGTTTACCCGTTGCATAATACAGTTTTTCTGCCATGCAAAGCTCCTGATCAGAAAGATAATTCTTCTGGTTGTTGTGCTTGATGGGGATGATCCGTCCCCGTATAAATCTTTAGTTTCCTGAGCATGCCCCGGCCCAGGCTGTTTTTAGGCAGCATACCTCTGACGGCATGTCTGACGAGTTCTTCCGGTTTTTTCCTCAGAAGCTCCTGGGCACTAACAGTTTTTAAACTGCCTATGTAACCGGTGTGGTGATGGTATAGTTTATCAGACCACTTCTTCCCGGTCAATCTCACCTTGTCCACATTGACGACAATAATGAAATCACCCGTGTCCACATGCGGGGTATAGGCAGCCTTGTGCTTCCCACGCAGCCTGACCGCTATCTTGCTGGCTAAACGCCCCAGAACCGCATCTGCGGCATCAACGACATACCACTTTCTTTTTACATCCCCGGGCTTGGCCGAATAGGTTTTCATCGATCCCCTCACATCCTTACGCAAAAAGGAATAGAAAGGTGTGTTTAATCGATAAACATGGTTTTGTCAAGATAAAATTGTGGGATGTATAAGTGGAAAAGTACCATGTACGCACGCGTACCACCAGGAAGAAAAATGGGCTCTGTGCGGGCTGTCCGGAAAACAATCCTTTTCGTGCCCAGGGTCCGGAACAATGCCGGCAGGAGAGGTCAAAAAACCTCTCCTGCCGCTATATGAGGTTACTAACGTTTCAGCATGAGCAGTTCGCCCAGCATGTCGTCGGTCGTGGTAATGATCTTGGAGTTGGCCTGAAATCCCCTCTGGACGGTGATCATGCGGACAAATTCTGCTCCCAGATCCACGTTGGATTGTTCCAGGGAATTGGGGGCAATGTTCCCTAAGCCATTCGTCCCCGGCTGCCCGGTAATAGGCGCGCCGGACGTCGTAGTATCTTTAAACAGGTTGCCACCCTGTTTGGAAAGGCCAACTGTGTTATTGAAGTCGGCCAGGGCAATCAGGCATCGGGGGATAATCTGCCCGTTAGAATAATGACCGGTAATTGCGCCGTCGATGTTGACCGAAACGGACTGCAGAAATCCTGGCCCGAAACCGTTCTGATCCTGGAAGACAGTGGTCGAGCTGCTGGCATACTGGGTGCTGGTCAGGGCCTCTTTCTCCCAGGTAGTACTATACTTGCTACCCAAATTGAAGTCCACAGTCTGATCAGTTCCTGTAAAATTGGCCGTGAACTGGAAATAACCATTGGGGGTATCGGTACCAGCGACTAGAGCGGTTAATGTCCCATCAGCCGGGACGACCTTTTTAGCCGTGATGCCAGTTATGTCACCAGAGTTATTGAAAGTTATGGTGCCACAAAGCAGTGCCCCCGCCCAGGTCTTAGTCGGCGCCCCCGTCCTCGCATCCTCGCTTGGATTACAGGTGACCAAATACTCCCACTCGTTAGCGACGGCGGTACGATCGAAGTACGTGGTTATGTCGTGGCTGTTACCCAGCGAATCGTAGACCTTGATGGCAGTATGATACGTGTACGTGTTGGTACCGATCGGCGGGTCTTTGGTACCATCCCAGTCCCCAGCGGCAGCAGCAGCGTAGAGGTCCTTCGCGCTGCTTGCTGACTCCCGCGAGTCCAGGTTAGTAATAAGCTTTACGGTATCTGTAGATACCGGGGCCGAACTCTTGGCTACCAGGATATCCGTAATGGTACCAGTTACCTGTTTTGTATCCGGGTCGATATTCCAGCCCTGGGCTATGTACCCGGCCGGATTGACCAGGTAACCGCTCTGATCAAAGCGGAATTCGCCGGCCCGTGAGTAAAAATTGTTTACTGTATATGGGGCACGCACTATGAAAAAGCCATTACCGCCGATAGCCAGATCGGTCGGCTGGGCAGAACTTTCGAAAGACCCCTGCGAAAACTGGCCGGCAACGCTGGCCAGGGTCACCCCACGGCCGACCTGTGCCGTACCGGAGGCGGTGTTTATTTGCTGGGACAGTACGTCCTGGAAGGTAGCCCGGGACGATTTAAAGGCCACGGTGTTCACGTTGGAAATATTGTCGCCGATGACGGACATGGCGTTGCCCATGGTGGAAAGGCCGCTGATGCCCGCATAAAGTGAACTGGAAATAGACATGATTCATCCCCTCCTTATATAATTGTTGCTTCCTAGGTGGTGCTGCCAGGTACATCTAATCCTAATACCTTTACGACATCAGCCACGCCGACTTTTGTACCGTCTTCCAAGGTAAGTGAGGTTATACCCCCTTCAAAGCCAAGACCTTTTACACGGCCGCAGACGGAAGTATTGACCGGCACCTCGTAACCGGCGCCATCTCTGGCTTTGATATCGAAATAATAACGGCCATCGGGCAAGACTGCACCGCTATTGTCCCTGCCATCCCAGTTGAGTGCATGACGTCCGGCGGGCGTCACGCCGAAGCTCAGGCTCCGCACACAGGTGCCGTTCTCACTATAGATATTGATGGTAGAGGAAGTCGCCTCTCCACTTAATTCGTACCAGGCTTCAGTCGCTGTACCACCCTTAAGTGCAAGAGTATCTGCAACCACCTCCACCTTCTTATCGATTAAGGAAAGGAGTTGTAGATTATTTTGCGAAGTCTGGTAGGCAATCAGGTTACTCATGTTTTCGTTAAGGCTATGAAGTTGTTCCAGACTGCTGAATTGGGCCAGTTGCGCCGATATCTCATAGGCCTCCATGGGATTGAGCGGGTCCTGATGCTCCATCTGGGCAACAAAAAGTTTTAAAAAAGCATCCCTATCCAGAACCTGTCGATCCCCATTCGTCTGATTAGAACCGGCCAATGTCCCTAACCCCAGTCCTTTTATGTCCATTCGTTATCCTCCTTATCTGTCAGGCAAAGACGTCAATCCCCGGTGCCCGGGAGTTGCCAGGATCAATAGGTATCGATTCCACATTCTCTTCCACCCAGGCATCCTGTCCGTTTCCGCCGCGATATGACGGCCCGAAGCGCCAGGTGTACTGCTCCTGTTCCCCGAAAAGCTGGCTAAAGTCCTGACTCAATTCCACATGGCATTCTCCCATTTTAATGCCCTGCTCGGTTAGGGCTATTTTCAACTCTGGCAGGCCGTTTTCTACGATTTCTTTCACCCTAGGGTTATCCAGGGTAAAAATCGTATTGAGCTGGTCATTTTTGAAGACCAGGTTGACTTTTACTTCACCCAGATGTGGTGGAAAGAGCTTGATAACGACCTGATCTTCCTTGAGACGCAGAGAACCTATAATGCGGTCAGTAACCTGGGGGAGGATATCTTCCGGATAGAAAACCGGCCTGATTATCTCTTTTGCAGCAACTACATTATCCGGTGGTGACGCCGTCGGCACCCTGCCCATTGTAAAGAGCGGTTTCTGTACCTGTCTCTCGGTCTCCGCCAGGCGGTCAGTTATCTCTTCCAGCCAGGCAGGTGTGATTCCACCTTCCACCTGGAACTTTCCTCCGGGAGAGGTTTCCAAGGTCAGGGTTTTTCCACCCGGATCAAGTCTTGCCCATTCCTCTCTAAGCCTTTCCAGCCATTTGTCCTGCCAGGAGCGGAGAACGCCCGCCTGATCCTGTCCGGCCTGACCAGCATCTGTCTCAAGCCTTACCTTGCTTAAAAGTTGTTCCAGATTATCCAGGAACTTGCCGGCGTCAATTGGATTTCTTTGTCTGTCCAGGATGTCTGCAGCTTTATCCAGCATCAAAGCCAGTTTGGGAAGAGAAATCTCTTTATCACTTAGGCCTGCTTCTACGGCCAGCTTCCTGATTTCTTCCCCGGTTAGGCCAAACTTGGCAAGCAAATCGGCAAGAGCGGTCTCGTGCCATTCTTCAATCGGGGTCGCTGACAAGGGCCGCGTACATTCGTCTTTCAGACACTTTACCAACTGGTCAATTCTTACCACACCTTCCCTGGATAGGCACTTTTCCGTAATCTTACCCACCTCTTGCGGCTTTAGCCCAAACTGCTGCAGCATAGCGCTGACCACCGACAGATCGGACAGGGCCAAACTGTGCTCTGGGGCGTCTGGCGATGTCTGGGCCGGCGATTCCGTCCCCGCTTGGGGGACTTTTGGGTCCAGCATGGCAAATAGGACATCCAGCGCATACTGTCCTTCTTTCCCTTTTGCCTTCTCTATAATCCTCGGAATCTCGTCCTCTTTAAAACCACAGGTCTGCAGGAACTCGGTAAGGACGAGCTGATCAGGGTGTTCTAGAACCAGATTTATTTCGGTTTGATTTGTCTCCGCAAGCGTCTTTCTTAATGACAAAAGGATGTGGCGGATATCATTCAGGCATAGCCCCTTCATAGCACTGTGTCCCAAAAGGGGAGCCTTTTCACCGACACCCAAAAGACCAAAATGAGTACGTAAGTCGCCACCCAGGCTCGCCATTTGGCCATTCAGGCCCATGATTTTATCCCCCTGGCCTGATGCGCCCAGGCAATTTCTAATTGGAGAAAAGCTTTTATTTAACAAGAGGGGGAATAATGCATCCCCTTCACCTTTTGTTGTCAGGGTCTTGGGATTTCCTGTTGTTGTGTTACCAGATATTGCAGTCGAAATAGGACATGAAGGTAGCAATCTCTTCACCTCCTCCCCTTTGTCACTTTTAATTTGGCATTTAAGGTTGCAATGCCTGTGCCATCCGGTTCTTATTTAAAAGTTTCAGTTATTTCCTATGGTTATCTTCGGGGTGGGACATTGT